>JAJQGQ010000145.1 GCA_021200395.1 Erysipelotrichaceae bacterium | reverse complement strand
TAGCTGGGACAGAATCAATCTTGGTACATTAAGACATTATCATATTTGAATCACATCGCATTTTTTGAAATTGTTTAATTAGTTAATATAATTTTCATTAAACTAAGTTATGATTATAAAAAGAAGGTGACTTATATGGCAAGAAGTTCAGGCGGCATGGGTGGTGGCCGATCTTCTGGTGGATTTAGTGGAGGAGGTCGATCTTCTAGAGGAACTGGTGGAGGCCCTCATGGTAGTGGCCCAAGACCTAGAAGAGAACCACCTCCACCAGAACCATTATTTCCTTTGCGAAGACGTAGAAGACGTAGACCTTCGCCTCCACCTCCACCAAGAGATAGAAGATGGTAAACAAAAGTCTTTTCAAAAGACTTTTTGTTTGTGTATAATTAGTATTGAGGTGAAAATAGTATGACACAAAGGAAAGAAATGCTTTTAAAAAATATGGAATATGTTGGTTTTGATGATTTGAATGGAAAACCAGGATTTCAAATGACACTGCATAAGAGTGATGAAGGAAGATATTATTTATATGTGGCTTGTTTTAGACATAATGGATTTAATATTATAGACGTGACTGATCCTTATCATCCGATTCATTCTAAATGGATTGAAGGCCCTTGGATGTATGATGTTCATGATGGTCAAAGCTTGCCAAAGATTCAATCGGGAGATGGCTATCTAATAACTGCTCATGGTGGCACGATGGATGTATTACATGGTACACCTAAAGGTAATACTTTACCTTTTTGGGGAGGTATTATGATTTGGGATATTAAAACTGATCCAATGAATCCAAAATATCTCGGAAAATTTGAATGTAAAGGCATGGCTGGTGCCCATAGATTTTTCTATAATGGTGGCAGATATGTTTATGTTGTCGGTAATAAGCCTGGTTTTATGACGTTTATTTTGCGTATAGTTGATATTAGTGATCCTACTAATCCAGTAGAAGTTGGCTCATGGTGGGCTGATAATCAATATCGTAGTAATAAACCTGGTGGTGGAGAAGTATTATTTGGTTCTAAGGAATTTTTGGAAATGGCGACTGTACATGCGGTAACTGTTAAGGATAATATTTGTTATGCAGCTGTAGCTAATTTTGGGGCTTGTCAAATCGATGTCAGTGATCCAACAAATCCAACATTAATTGGACGATTATCTATAAATCCACCTTTTGGTGGTGGTAGTGCAGGTATGGCTTGCCATACATATATGCCATTAGGAGATTTACCTTATGCAGTTGTTTCTACTGAGGGAGAAAGACCTAGATATTTTAGTAATGATAATAAAGATGGTTTATTTAAAAAGATTGTGACGCAACCAATGAATACTATTGGTATTGTAGAATTAACGGATCCATCTAATCCTTCATTAATTTCTATATTCCCATATCCTGAAGTTCCAGATGGTTATACTCATGGTAAGAATTTTAATATTGTTGATGGGGTTAGAGTACCATTTGGACCACATAATTTATTTGATGCATTTGGTAAAGATTGTTATGAAAAATACGATGGTAAAATCTATAATTGTTACTTTGGTGCAGGGTTACGTGTATTTGATACAACAGATCCATTTATTCCTAAAGAAATAGCCTATTTTATGCCACCTGATCCAGAAGTTAATTTATTTGATAATGAAGAAGGTAATTTATTACCAGGATCTAAAGTTGCTATTACAGAAGACTGTTTAGTAGATGATCGTGGTTTTATTTATGTTGATACATTTCAGGACGGTTTATATATTGTTAAATTAAAAAATAACTAGTCAAGATTTGATAATTAGTGTATGATTAGTCCTAAAAGGATGCGATATATATGGGAAATACTAAAGAATTAGATGAAAGATATAAAGAAATACAAACTATAGATTTTCAAAAAGATCAAAAATATAATACGGCAGTTAATATTCTATCCATTGTATTAGCTATTATTACTTATGTTATAGGTAATGCAATAGTTCCTATTTCTACGCTATTAACAAGCGATAATAATGAATATTTTAGTCGATTATGGATGATAGTAGTTGGGCTTGCTTTATATATTATATTGATGCAAATATTAAGAAGTAGTTGTATCTATAGTAATAGTCATGAAAGTGCTAAAATGGGATTTAGAGGATTGTCAGGATATGCTGGTAGTGAATATTATTTTAATAAAGTAACTTATTTATATATCCGTTTATTACCTTTTATAACAGCTTTTATAGTTTTAATTATACTATGTATGCGTTTTGATACAGCATTATTCTGGGTGCCTTATTTTGTGATGCTATATCATATAGCAAGTTCAGGGAGTGATTTTTATATTATTTATATTTTAAGCAAACTGCCTCAAGATGTTATGGTTCAGGATATAGGCACATCAATGAAAATTTATGGGAAGAAATAAGATGAGTTATCAGTGATGATAACTCATCTTTATGCTATAATAGTATAAAATAAAAATCACATAAAAATACTGTATACTATTAAAAACAAATTTAGTAAAATAGATTTGAGGAGGGTTCATATGAAAAAAGCAGGTATAGGAGAATGGATAAGAAGAATTCTGTTAGTGATATGTGTTTGTGTATTTTGTTATAGTGCATATCAATTGATATCTATTTATTTAAATTACAAAGACATTGAAGATCAAACCACAGAACTTATTGATACATATGTTCAAGAAAGTGATGAAGAAGATGATTTAGCTGCTATGGCTTTATCACGTACAATTGATTTTGATGCCTTGTTAGAAAGAAATGAAGATGTTATTGGATGGATATATATACCTGATAGTAATATTGATGAACCTATATTAAAAGGTGAAAATAATGATACATATATACGTACTAGTATTGATCATGAATCTTTAACAGCTGGATGTATTTTTGTAGAAGAAACAAATAGTGATGATTATAGTGATGATATGACTATTATTTATGGTCATAATATGAGAAATGGGTCGAGATTTCATGATATCAGATATTATGAGGATGAAGAATATTATTATGAGCATCAAATAGTTTATATTTATAATTTAGATGGCAATATCAATATTTATGAAATATTTTCAGCCAAAGTTGTTGATCCTGATGATGAATGTTATACAACAGTCATTAATGATTATGTAGCTTATGTAGAAGCTGCACAGAGTAATGCACAAATGACTTCAAAAATTGATACATCTGAGCAAAAACCATTAATTATGTTAAGTACTTGCTGGAGTCAAACGAATACAAAAAGAAATATTGTTTTTGCATATTTAACAGAGGTATATGAAAGATAGATGAGGAGGAATCTCATTGGCAAAAAAGTATAGATTAAAAAAAGGAATATGGCATAGTTTTAAGCTTGTGGTAATGGTTTTCTTCATCTTGATAACTTATATAGGTATGTCTTTAAGCTATCAATTTCTTTTGGATGTTGAAAGCTTTTCAGCAGATAGATTAACTTCTCAGGATACATCATTGCAAGTAGATCAAAATGGAAATGAATATTACTATTATGGAAGTAATGGGGTTAAAAAGAATGTTGAATATAGTGATATACCTGAAATTATGATTGATGCAGTCATATCTGCAGAAGATTCAAGGTTTTATGAACATAATGGTTTTGATGTGCCAAGAATTATAAAAGCGATGATGACAAACTTTACTTCTGGAAGTATTGCGGCTGGTGGCTCTACTATTACACAACAAGTGATAAAAAAAGCCTACTATCCTGAAGAACAACAAACACTTAGTAGAAAAATAGGTGAAGTTATTCTTTCTATTGAAGCAACTGCTAATACTTCAAAAGAAGAAATATTGACAGATTATCTAAATAATGTTTATTTCGGCTATGGAAATCAGGCAATAGGGATTTATGCAGCTAGTCAATATTATTTTGGTAAGTCTGTACAAAATTTGACATTGCCTGAAGCCGCACTGCTTGCTGGTGCCATTAATAATCCTAATAAATATGATCCTTATAGAAACTTAGAAGCAGCTCAAAAAAGACGTGATACTGTGTTAGATTTGATGGTTAGACATGGATATATTTCACAAGAAGAATGTGATGATGCTAAGTCTATACCTGTAGAAAATACTTTGAATTATAATTCTTTGACTGCTAATAATGAATATCAGGCTTATGCTGATAAAGTGACAAGAGAAGTTTATGAAACAACAGGCTATGATCCTAATTCTACTGCTATGATTATTACGACATATATTGATACTGGACTTCAATCATATTTGAATGATATTGCTAATGGAGACGAATTTGATTATTCTGATGAATATATGCAAACAGGCGCAAGTGTTCAGGAAACCACAACAGGAAGAATTGTTGGTGTTTTGGCTGCTAGAAATTATGTTTCAATGGGGACAAGTTATGCTTATGCTGCTAGTAAGGAATTAATGGCAACTGAAGTTGGTTATAGTTATGGACAACGTAATCAGCCAGGATCTTCTTTAAAACCAATTATTGCTTATGCCTCTGCTTTTGAATATTTAGACTATTCAACTGCTCATTATGTTCATGATACAGCCTATAGTTCAAATGGATGGACACCAGAAAACTGGGATGGTCAAGTCCATGGTGATGTTTCGATTAAAGAAGCTTTAGTGAATTCATGGAATTTAGCAGCTATTCAAACATTGAATGAAGTAGTCAATGAAGTGGGTACAAGTGAAATAGTGAGCTATATAGAAGGTTTTGGCTTTGATATGTATGGTGAAGAGTTTAATTTGGGTTATGCGATTGGATCGTGGAAGACAGGTGTGTCTCCTGAAGAAGAAGCTGCTGCATATGCAGCTATTGCCAATGGGGGTACCTATATTGAACCTCATACTGTGGAAAAGATAGAATTATTGGATACTGGTGAAGTAATTTATATTGATGAACAAGCTCAAGAAAATAGTACGCAAGCAATCAGTGAAGAATCTGCTTTTATGATTCGTTCTATTATGGTAGATTATGTTAACGATGGAACAGGCAATTATGCTTATTTGGATTTAGGTTATCAAATAGGTGCTAAAACTGGAACATCTAATCATGATGAGGATGCTCCTAATGAAAGCCTAGTTGGTAAAAACAAAGACTTATGGATGGCTGCTTACTCTCCTGATTATTCATGGAGTGTTTGGGTCGGTTATAATTATGAAGCACAAAAGATGGGCTATTATCCTTCAGGATCACCTGCTGCCCAAATATCAGCTTTAATCGCAAAATATCTCCATCAAGATGGAGTAAAAGGAAGTTATTCTGAACAACCAGATGGTGTGGTAGAAACTCAATGCATAGCTGGAATTTATCCATATGTTTCACCATCATTATTTACTTCAAGTAGTCAAATAGTAACAGGATATTTTAAGCAAGATAATGTTCCAACTGAATCAACAACATCTACAACTTATTCTTTGCCAGATTTAACGAGCTTTAGTGCGGAAATTGTCAATAATAATCAGATTCAAGTAACTTTTGCAAGTGCATCTGAATCAACAGGATCAACAACCTATAATATTGCTGGTTATACATTTAATTTACCATATTATAGCCAGATTTATTATACAGTTGATATAATAGAATCTTCTGGTAAAACTATTTATACTGAAAAATTATCAACCAATACTGGTATTTTAAATTATAGTTTATCAGCAGGTACATATACAATTGCAGGTTATTATTGTGATGAAAGTGGAGAAACAACTTCTAATCAAATAACGCAAACAATTGTTATTAGTGATGATTACCAATAGGGAGAAGGAGATTAAAATGAGGAAAGTGTTATGTTTTTATCAAAAAAATTGTCCATATTGTGTGCAAGCTAAAAAAGCCTTGGATGATCTCATGAATGAAAATTCTCAATATCAAAATATTGAAGTGGAATGGATTGAAGAAAACGAAAACCCAGATATTATAGATGATTATGATTACTATGCTACGCCAAGTATGTTTGTTGATGATAAGAAAATATATGAAGCACATCTTTTTGAAACGTATCAAGAATGTAAGGAACATGTTAAAGAAGTATTAGAAGTAGCTATGGAGATGAATAATGAAGATCCTTTATGTCTCTGATTTAGATGGTACATTACTTCATAGTGATGAAACGTTATCGGATTATACATGTAATGTTATTAATGATCTGGTTAATAAGGGAATGTTATTTTCTTATGCTACCGCAAGATCATATAATACAGCTATAAAAGTAACTCATGGACTTCATGTTAATATACCTCTTATTGTTTATAATGGTGTTTCAATTAGACATAACATATCAGGAGATATTTTGATGTCACATAAGTTTGAAACTATTGATAGGTTATTGGATGATTTAATCAGCCATGATATTATGCCTATTGTTTATAGTTATATCAATGGTATTGAAAAGTTTTCTTATATGAAAGATAAAATCAATTCTGAGACATTAGATTTTATTAATACTAGAAAAGATGATCCACGGCATCATCCTATTAACGATATTAAACAATTATATCAAGGTGATATCTTTTATATTACATGTATTGATGATACTTTAAAATTAGAACCAATATATCACAAATATCAACATCAGTATCATTGTATATATTCAAAAGATTTTTATTCTTCATCTATGTGGTTAGAAATCACACCACAAAACACATCTAAAGCACATGCTATTCAACAATTGAAAGAATATCTTCATTGTGATTATGTGATAGCTTTTGGAGATGGTAAGAATGATATAGAAATGTTTCAATTAGCTGATGAATGTTATGCTGTATCTAATGCAGATAAAGAACTAAAAACTATTGCTACTGGTATTATTCCATCAAATAATGATGATGGTGTTGCCAAATGGCTGAAAAGGAATTCAAATAATTGAATTCCTTTTATATATGAAATAAAGCTTCTAAATCTTCATTTTCTAATATACGATTTGATTTTTGCTGTGATTTTTCAATTAATTGATTAACATTTTCGCCTAAAGCTTTACTAATCAAATCATCCATTTGAATACCTCTTAAATCAAAGAATAACTTAGGATTATCATCTAAGGCTATACTTGTGGCATATAACACCGCAGCAGCATGTTTACATAGTATCGCCCAATCAGGGCAATCACAATTGAAGTGGATTTGTTTTGGGGTAGGAAATAAACCAGTATTCTCTTGGAAAAATATATCTTTTAAATTCTTTGGAAATTTTCCTGAAACTAATTCTTCTAATGAATCAATTTGTTGTCCAGCAGCTTTTTGCATATTGAGCCAATCTTCATTTTTTAATGGATCAATACGTATATCTACATTATAAAGTTTTCTGCCACTTCCAGATACAACACCATAAATATGTCCTTCAACAATATGAAAATCGAAAATAGCTTCAGCCTTAACATATTTTTTGCCTCTACCTAATCTATTATCATAGTCAGCATATCTTTCTAGATTCTTATTCCATGATTTTCCCCACCATGTTTTTCCTAAAGTTCCTTCTTGGATGATTGGGCGAGCATCTTGATGCTTTTTTAGATATGTTTTCTTTTTCTTGCGATTTTTTTCTCTTAATTCATCAACTGTTACATAAGTCGGATAATAATTATAATAACCCATTAAAATCCTCCTTTCAAATCAAATAAATCTAATAACTCTTCATTACTCATCTCAGTAATCCATGTTTCATTTTTATTCGCAATGATATCATCGCTTAAATGTATCTTGCTTTCAATTAAAGCATCAATTTTTTCTTCAACAGTTCCTTCAGTAATAAACTTATGAACTACAACATTCTTAGTTTGGCCAATTCTAAAAGCTCTATCAGTTGCTTGATTCTCTACTGCGGGATTCCACCATCTATCAAAATGAATAACATGCGAAGCCTTAGTCAGATTCAAGCCAACACCACCTGCTTTAATAGATAAAACCATATATGGAACATATTGATCACCTTGGAATTGATCAACTGCTTCTTGTCTTTTCTTAATTGTAGTAGAACCATCTAAAGTCACACCTTTAGTATGAAATATTGTTTCTAAATAATCAGATAATGGTTCAACCATCTCTTTGAACTGGGTAAAGATTAAAACACGTTCATGTTTTTGATAAATTTCTTCACAAATTTCTTTTAATCTTAAGAACTTACCACTTTCTTTTTCATCATAAACACTTTGACCTAAATATTCATCAGGATGATTACATATCTGTTTAAATTTTAATAAGGAAGCTAATACCAGACCCTTTCTCTCAATTCCCTCACTATCCATAAGTTTGGCTGTAAGATCATTAACTAAATCTTGATATAAAGCTAATTGCTTTTTAGATAATTTTGTGTAAGTTTTCATTTCTATCTTATCTGGCAAATCACTAATAATAGATTTATCAGTTTTTAATCTTCTTAAAATAAATGGTTGAGTCATATTTCTAAGTTTTTGATAACCATTACTATTATCCATATTCTTTACAAATGTCTTAAATTCTTTTTCACTACCTAATAAGCCACTATTTAAATAATCAAACAATGACCATAAATCCATTAAATTATTTTCTATTGGTGTACCTGTTAATGCTAATTTAAATGAACTATCGATAGCTTTAACTGCTTTTGTTTGTTTTGTTCGTGGATTTTTAATATTTTGTGCTTCATCTAATATTTCTATATCCCATTTATTTTGATTTAACACATCATATTTAGATACCATACTATAAGTTGTTATTATTAATTGATAACCTTCAATATCAACATCTTTTTTCTTTTGGGATGGATGTAATATTTTATAAGATATCTGAGGTGTAAACTTTTTAATTTCATTTTCCCAGTTATTAAGTAAACTTGTAGGAACAATCAACAATGCTTTTTTATCTTTATTATCCTCCTCTGACAATAAAGCTAATACTTGTAGGGTTTTACCCAACCCCATATCATCTGCTAAACAAGCACCAAATCCTAATTGTTGCATATAACTTAACCATGAAACCCCAGTTTTTTGATATTCTCTTAGTGTAGCATTAACATGAACATTGACATGCGGGTTAATAGTAGGTTTATATAATTCTTTGAAAGTATCTTGCAACCATTGACCATTGGTAAAAGAAACATAACTATTATCATTATATTCCTCTTCTAATTGCATATTTAAAGCTTCTCTAAGAGTTAATCCATTAGATAAATCATCTTGTATTTGTTGATATTTATCTAAAATATTTTGCAATTCTTCATGATTAATTTCTACCCATTTTCCTTTTATCATTACCAAGCCATCATTTTCTTTGATAATTTGTACCAATTCTGCTTGTGTTAAGATTTCACCATCAATTGTTATATGAACATCAAAACTGATAAGAGAATCCATACCTACTAATGATTTTGCTTTTTCACCAATAGTAACATTAACACTTAAAGAACTACTTTTTTGTTTAAACCAGCGTGGAACACGGCATACAATACCACAATTTTCATAAATAGGTATTTCACTAAGAAAAGTATAAGCTTCTTTAGCATTAAAAGCTAAAGGATGCATAAGTTCACCACTTTGAATTAAATCATTAATAAAAGTACTTTGTTTAGAGGCTTTGTCTACTGTTGATAATAATTTTACCAAGGTTTCATTATCGTTACGATATTGATCTAAAGCTTTTATTAATGGTATTTGTTTTATTTTATGATTATCAACAATTTGTGAATAGGTTGCCAGAAATGCAAACGGAAGTTTTCCGTTTGTATTTTCAACTAAATGAAAGAAAACACGACCAACAGGTTCTTTATGCAATCTTTCATTAAAGTATTCATCCATTGATTGATCATAATCTTTTGTTTCTAAGTTATATTGATTAATAATAATTGTAAAGAATTGACGTAAATATGTTTCATCAATATAATTATCCCCTAACATAAATGG
>JAJQGQ010000152.1 GCA_021200395.1 Erysipelotrichaceae bacterium | reverse complement strand
CTAAAAAAATTCCGAGTAAAAATTAGATTTTACCCGGAAAAATTTTGGTTACCCCTTTATTTTACAACTCTTGTCCAGTTGTATTTGTCTTCTAATTTACCCCATTGAATACCAGTTAAAGTATCGTAAAGCTTTTGTGTTAATTCACCAATCTTAAAATCATGAACAATAATTTCTTCACCTTTATAGCATAATTCACCAATAGGAGAAATAACTGCAGCTGTACCAGTTCCCCAAGCTTCTTTTAAAGAACCATCTCTAGCAGCATCCATTAATTCATCAATACTTAATTGTCTTTCTTCTACTTTATAACCCCAATCTTTTAAGATATGGATAATAGAATCTCTTGTAACACCTGGTAATACAGAACCTTCAAGGGCTGCTGTAACAACTGTATCATTGATTAAGAACATAACATTCATTGTTCCTACTTCTTCAACATATTTTCTATGAACACCATCTAACCATAAGACTTGTGTATATCCATGATTCTCTGCTTTTACTTGAGCAGCGATACTTGCAGCATAGTTACCACCACATTTAGTGAAACCAGTACCACCTTTAACAGCTCTAACATATTCATCTTCAACCCAAATCTTAACTGGATTAATACCTTCAGGATAATAAGCACCTACAGGTGATAAGATAATAATGAATTTATAACTATCAGCTGGATGAACCCCAACACTAGGTTCAGAAGCATACATAAATGGACGAATATATAATGAAGTTTCAGGAGCAGTTGGAATCCAATCTTGTTCATATCTAACAATAGCTTCGACTGCTTCTACAAACATATCTTCAGGTATTTCAGCCATACAAATACGTCTATTTGAATTGATCATTCTTCTTGCATTCATTTCTGGTCTAAATAATAAGATATCCCCATCTGGATTACGATAAGCTTTTAATCCCTCAAAAGTTTCTTGAGCATAATGTAATACCATAGTTGCTGGATCCATAGGAATAGGTGCATAAGGTACAATTCTTGCATCATGCCAGCCTTGTTCTTTATCCCAATCCATGATAAACATATGATCAGTAAAATAATTTCCAAAGCCAAGATTATTTTGATCTGGTTTTTCTTTTAGCGTTGCCGCTCTTTCTATTTTAATTTCCATAAATTAAAACCCCCTTAATAATTATCAAAATTATAACTCCAATTTTATTTGTATACAATATCTTTTTTAATTTTTCAATAAAAAATTCTTAACCTTTTATAAAAATTACAAATATTACCCTTTTTGAATAAAAAATAAAAGATGACATTTTGGTCATCTTTATTCAATAATTTCAATTTGCATTGATTTCATCACTTCAATACATGCTTGATGAGCTTTTTCATCACCACTGCCAGTACCTTTTAAATCGACACGAATTGGCGTTTCACATTGTGCTGCTTTGGCCATAATGGCATTAGAGATAACACAAATATTAGATACTAAACCAACAAAAGTAATATCTTCATATTTTTTATCTTCCAAATAATAAGCCAAATCAAGAGAAGGAAACGTGTTCTTTTTAAAACAAAGACTATCTTTTAATAAATCTCTTACTTTACCATATAATTGCCAACCTTCAGTGTGTTCAATACAATGTTTAATTGGTAAATGCTTTCCTTCATAAGTATCTAAGTAATTACTTTGATGTGTGTCCATTGTATAAATAACTTCATCACCATTCATGCGATACTCTTTAATTAAATAAACAATATGATCTTCTAATTCTTTTGCTTTATCAAATCCCAAACTACCACAAACAAAATCATTTTGATAATCAACGACTACTAATAATCTTTTCATTTGTATCACCTCGTTACTTATATTCTTTCACAAATCTATTGACTTGTCAATTAAATAGATATATAATCATATAAACATATGAAGAAATGTTCATATGAAAGGAGGCATTTAATGGATAAATCAACTATCGTCAATCAGGAAGTTGTGGATAAAGTTGTCAATTCCCTACCTGATGAAGAAATATTGTATGATGTAGCAGAATTGTTTAAAGTTTTTGGGGATTCTACACGTATTAAAATCATTTGTGCATTATTTGAATCAGAAATGTGCGTTTATGATTTAGCTGCTGCATTAAATATGACACAATCAGCAATATCACATCAATTACGTATTTTAAAAAATGCAAAACTTGTTAAGTTCCGAAGAGACGGTAAAATGATATATTATTCTTTGGATGATGAACATGTTCAACAAATTTTTGATGCTGGTTATCAACATATAATTGAATAATAAGGAAGGGGAATTTTTATGCATATAAAGTATTTTATTCATGATTTGGATTGTGCTCATTGTGCACAAAAAGTTGAAGATATGCTCAATCATAGGAATGATATAGATGAGTGTACAATTAACTTTGCAAGTGGTCTTATGTTTATTGAAGCTAAAGAAGAAATTGATATTCATGAGCTAGAAAAAGCTATTCAAGAATTAGAGCCAGAAGTTACACTTTCTAAGAAAGAAAAACATCATGAACATCATCATCAACATTTTGCTTATGAAATACATGATTTGGATTGTGCTCATTGTGCGCAAAAAGTTGAAGATATGCTCAATCATAGGGATGATATAGATGAATGTACAATCAATTTTGCTAGTGGAATGATGTTTATTGAAGCTAAAGAAGAAATTGATATTCATGAGCTAGAAAAAGCTATTCAAGAGTTGGAACCAGATGTTACACTTTCTAAGAAAGAAAAACATCATGAACATTCCCATAGACATCATCATCAACATTTTACTTATGAAATACATGATTTGGATTGTGCTCATTGTGCGCAAAAAGTCGAAGATATGCTCAATCATAGGGATGATATAGATGAATGTACAATCAATTTTGCAAGTGGTCTTATGTTTATTGGGGCTAAAGAAGAAATTGATATCCATGAGCTAGAAAAAGCTATTAAGGAATTAGAACCAGAAGTTACACTCACTCAAAAAGAAAGTCATCATCATGATGAAGAACGTGATTTAAGAAATTTGCTTGGAAATGATGTTATCTCTTATCATGTTGCTGGACTAGATTGTGCTAATTGTGCAATGAAAGTGGAAAAAGCAATTAAAAATATGCCTCAAATTCAGGATGCTGTCTTAAATTTCACAACGGAAACATTACAAATACAACCATATGAATCAGTTGTTGAAGACGATTTATTTAAGTCTATACAAGAAACTATTGATTCTGTAGAAGATGGTGTTACTTTATCTTATAAGAATGATAAGCATATAATAGAAGAGCCTCGCTTATTTGATATTAAGAAAAACTGGAATATGGTTTTAGGTGTTGTGATTTATATTATAAGTATTATTTTCAGTCATTATGATATTTCGATAGCAGGTTTTATGATAGCTTATTTATTGATTGGATATACTGTATTAATAAAAGCTTTTAAAAATATTGGTCGTGGTGAATTATTTGATGAGAATTTTTTAATGGTGGTTGCGACTGTTGGGGCTTTTGCGATTGGTGAGTATGTAGAAGCAGTAGCTGTTATGTTGTTTTATGGTATTGGTGAGATTTTTCAAGCATATGCAGTTAATAAAACAAGGAATTCCATTTCTACTTTAATGGATATCAAAAGCGATTATGCGAATTTAAAGACTGATGATGGAGTGATTCAAGTTGAACCTGAAAATATTCGTGTTGATGATATTATCGTTATTAAAGTGGGTGAGAAAGTACCTTTAGATGGTGTTGTTGTTAAGGGAAAATCAATGCTTGATACTTCTAGTTTGACAGGAGAATCTGTGCCTAGAAGTGTTTATGAAAATGATGAAGTATTGGCTGGCGTAGTAAATTTAAATGAAATATTGGAAGTTAAGGTGACAAAACCTTATAATGATTCAACTGTTTCTAGAATTTTAGAATTAATGGAAAATGCTGCTAGCAAAAAGGCCCCTATTGAAAAGTTTATTACGAAATTTGCAAAAATATATACACCTACAGTTGTAGGATTAGCTGTATTATTAGCAATTGTTCCTATGTTTATATTTGACAATGCTGTTTTTACCGATTGGCTCTATCGTGCTTTAACTTTCTTGGTTGTTTCATGCCCATGTGCACTTGTTATTTCTATTCCATTAGGTTTATATGCAGGTTTAGGTAAAGCTAGTCGTTTAGGAGCATTAATTAAAGGTGGGAATTATCTAGAGTTATTAAAAGATGTAGATACCATTGTTTTTGATAAAACAGGGACTCTCACAAAAGGAACATTTGAAGTTGTGGAAGTTAATGGTGATGTCAATTTATTGAAATATGCTGCTTATGGTGAGTATTATAGTAATCATCCAATTGCGAAAAGTATTATCGATAAATATAATCAAGACATAGATGAAAGTCAAATATCTCATTATCATGAGATTGCTGGTAAAGGAATTGATACTTATATTGGTCATGATCATGTATTATTGGGAAATGCTTCATTATTTGCAAGTCGTGGTATTAGTGTTATTGAACCTAAGGCTGTTGGAACAATTGTTTATATTGCTGTTAATGATGTATTTAAGGGTTCCATTGTAGTTGCCGATCAGATTAAAGAAAAGACAATTGAAGGTATTCAATGCTTGAAAAAAGCAGGTATTAAAAATACCATTATGTTAACAGGTGATCATCATAAAGTCGCTTTGGATATTGCTCATAGATTAGGCATAGACCAGGTATATAGTGAATTATTACCACAAGATAAAGTCCTTCAATTAGAAGATATTATGAAGGTAAATCAAGGTGCTGTTGCCTTTGTTGGTGATGGTATAAACGATGCTCCAGT
This sequence comes from Erysipelotrichaceae bacterium, assembly GCA_021200395.1. Taxonomy (GTDB): domain Bacteria; phylum Bacillota_I; class Bacilli_A; order Erysipelotrichales; family Coprobacillaceae; genus JAJQDJ01. The sequence continues at coordinate 5,081 of JAJQGQ010000152.1, read as the reverse complement.
ATTAGCGCGAGCAGATGTAGGTATTGCTATGGGTGGTATTGGTAGTGATGCTGCTATTGAAGCTGCGGATGTTGTTTTGATGCAAGATAATATTGCTACTATTGGTGATGCTATTGATATTTCTAAACGTACGAATGATATTTTAAAACAAAATGTGACATTTATTCTTGTTATTAAAGTTGGAGTTTTGATACTTACTATGTTTGGTTTATCTAATATGTGGATGGGTGTTTTTGCTGATGTTGGTGTGACTTTAATTGCTATTTTGAATGCCATGCGTATTTTAAAATAATTATATGAGAAAAGCCTATGGCTTTTCTCTTTTCATTATAAAAAGAGAATTCCTATGCATTTTTCATTTTTATGATACAAATCATCAAGGAATTCATGTATAATAAATATATCGAAATTTGAGGAGATTTGTATGAGAAAAGATTCTGGTTTATTATTTCCAATTTCTTGTTTACCTAATAAATATGGAATTGGAGATTTTGGAAAAAATGCATATGAGCTTGTTGATCGAATGGCTGATGCTCATATACATGTTTGGCAAATATTGCCATTAAATCCATTAGGTTATGGAAATTCACCTTATCAGCCATTATCATCTCAGGCTGGAGATGAAATTTATTTGAGTTTGGATCAATTTGTGGAAGAGGGACTATTAGATTATATTGATTCATATAATGAAGATGCTCCACATGTTGCTTATCAGGAGATTAGAAAAATCAAGTTTGCATTATATCAAGAAGCATTTGAAAATTTTGAACCTAATGAAGATTATAATCAATTCGTGGCAGAAAATGCATGGGTAAAGGATTATGCTATATATAGGGTTTTTAAAACTTTGAATAATGAATTGCCTTGGACAGAGTGGAAAAAGGAATATAAAAATTATATTAATGATAAAAATTTTTCTATAACTCCTTTAACTAAAGAAATAGAACTTTATATATTTTTACAATATGAATTTTTTAAACAATGGAAAGCATTAAAAAAATATGCTAATGAACATGATATTTTAATTATTGGTGATATGCCTATTTATGTTGGCTTAGATTCTGTAGATGTATGGACTCATCAGGAAAGCTTTTTATTAGAAGAAGATGGCACACCATCTTTTGTTGCTGGTGTACCACCAGATTATTTCAGTGCTTATGGGCAAAGATGGGGTAATCCTATTTATGATTGGGATTATTTAAAGGAACATGGATTTAAGTTTTGGGTAGAACGTGTTAAAGCTGCTTTAAATATGTATGATACGGTAAGGATTGATCATTTTCGTGGTTTTGATACTTATTGGAAAATACCTGCAAGTGAACCTACAGCAATTATTGGTGAATGGGTTGAAGCTCCGGGTTATGAATTATTTGATACTTTAGTGAATCAACTTGATCATTTTTCTGTTTTGGCAGAAGATTTGGGTGATTTGAGAAAAGAAGTTTATGAATTAAGAGATCATTATGATTTAAAAGGTATGTATATTTTTCAATTTCATCATTCTGATCATTTTGATATGAATAAAGTTGTCGTTTATACAGGTACTCACGATAACGATACCATTATGGCCTGGTATGATGATTTGGATGATTATAATAAAAGAAAAATCAATCACGTTTTAAAAGATTATGAAGAAAGTGAAGTATATCAAAAAGTATTACATTATTGTTTAGATCTTGAGACCGAAACTGTTATTATACCAGCTTGGGATGTTATGGGTTGTGGGCATGGTTGCCGTTTTAATGTGCCTAGTACCATTGGATCACCTAATTGGGAATGGCGTATAGCTTCGTTTGATGAGTTTGATAAAGCTTTAGAAGTTTATAAAGATTTGATTCATCAAAGTCTCAGAGGTAGCTCTCTTCCACAATATACTTATGGAGATTATATTTATGAAATTGTTGATGATCAAATTCGTTTATTGAAATATCGAGGAAATAAGGAAGAATTAATTGTTCCTAAGAAGATTCATAATCATCCTGTGACTATGATTAGTGATGAATGTTTTGTGAATAATATTCATATTCAAAATGTTAAATTGCCTGCTTCGATTGAAACAATTGGTGAAAGTGCATTTAAGCATTGTGTTGCCTTAAAAACGATAGATTTATCTGCTTGTGCTTTACTACATTTATTCAAAGATACCTTTGCTTATTGTTCAAGTTTACAAAATTTATTATTACCTAAATGTCTGGTCAGTATAGAAAATGCTTTAGGATATTGTTATCAATTAAAAATATTGACTTTACCTGTACATGTTACTTCTTTGAAAATAGAAAATGTTTCTGATGATTTTGAAGTGCATATTCATCATGATTCAAAAGGCGAAGAATTAGCCAATGAAAATCATATTCATTATGCTTATATCGATAATCCAATTTATGATTTTCATATATCAGATAATGGAAATATAGAAATTATCGGTTATCATGGACATAAAAGAATGATTGAAATACCTGCCTATTATCAATCTAACCCTGTAACAACTATTGGGGAAAAACTATTTTATCATAATGATGATGTCAAGATTGTCTATGTACCAGAGACTATTACTACAATTAAAGCAATGGCTTTTAAAGATTGTAGTGAATTATTAGTAGTACAAATACCTGAAAATGTGCAGAATATTGCTGATGATGTCTTTGATGAGCGTGTTTATATTGAGGCTGAAAAAGATTCATATGCCTATCGTTATGCTATAAATCATAAACTTAAAATTCTTGAGTAGGAGGATGTGTATGAAAAGGTGTCTGGTTTTAGCTGGAGGAGGTTCTAAGGGTGCTTATGAAGTTGGTTTTGTTAAGGCTTTACATGAATTGGGTATAGATTATCAAATTATTTCAGGGACTTCTATTGGTGCTTTAAATGGTTGTTTATTAGCACAACAAGATTATCAGGCAATGGAAACTTTATGGCAACGATTAGATATTACACAGGTTTTCACCAATGGTTTTTATCCGCAATTTTCTAAAGATATAGATGATATGCTTGATCAGTCTAATCTGGCTTTATCGTTTTTTAAAAGCTTTATTAAAGAAAAAGGTGCTGATATTACGCCACTTAAAACCATTATTAGAGATTTATTGGATGAAAAAAAACTATTAAATTCACCTATTGATTTTGGTTTATGTACTGTTACTTATCCTCATTTAAAGCCACTTATGATTAAAAAATCTGAAATGAAAGAAGAATATATTTTTGATTATTTAATCGCTAGTGCCTCTTGTTTTCCGGTTTTTCCTATTCATAGTTTTAATAATCAATCATTTATTGATGGTGGTTACTTTGATAATGTTCCGATTGATTTAGCATTTGATATGGGTGCTGATGAGGTTTTAGTGGTTGATATGCATATGGAGCCTACACATTCATACTATGTCAATCGTCCGCATGTCATTTATACAACTCCTTATGTTGATTTAGGGACATTTATGGATTTTAATAGAGAAAGTATTGAACGCAATCAACGTATCGGTTATCAAACGGCTATGAAGACTTTTCATAAGCTTGTTGGTGTGAAATACACTTTTCAACCTTTTGATACACTATTGCTTGATGAATTTTATAATCAGATTCTTTATTTAGAAAGAAGAATGCGATTGTTAGCTAAAAATGATAATATTTCAGTCGAAATGTATTACTTACATGCACATAAAAATCAGATACTTAAGGAAAGTGATTACTTATATATTACTTTAGATTGGTTAGGAGAACTTTTGGATAAAGATCCTACTTATATTTATGAATATGATGAATTTGTCAATGATATCTTAAGAGAATTTGAAAAATATATTAAGGCTGATTATCATATGAATCCTTTTAAAGCTGAAGAAGATATTTCAATGGCTTTTGCTACTATTAATCGTCAAGGGATAGTTGGTCGTTTATTGCATATGACACTTTATCCTAAAAGTTTTAAATGGGATATTAATAATTTCTTTAGCTTATTTACAAAAGAAGTATTAATGTCAAGATTATTATATTTATTATATTATGAAAAAAGAGCTCTGCCATGAGCTCTTTAAATATACAAATGTTTTTTCGTTTTTTCGTAAATGATTTTTAAACCTTTGAATGTGAGGTGAACATCATATATATCAATCATATCAGTTTCCTTTGATAAAATACGGCCTAGCCCACCAGTAGAAATCACTTTCATATCCTCACCATATTCTTCTTTGATTTTTTTGATAATATATTCAGTTTGTCCAATATAACCAAAAACTACCCCAGCTTGCATACTCTTAATAGTATTCTTAGCAATAATTTTATCAGGCTTTTGAATTTCTATTTCTGGTAACTTAGCGGTTTGACTAGATAAAGCTTGGGCTGAAATACCAATACCTGGGGCAGTTGCACCACCTAAAAATTCACCCTTGTTGCTGACAACATCATAGGTCGTTGCAGTCCCAAAATCGATAACAATGCAAGGCCCACCGTAGGTATAATAAGCCCCAGCGGCATCAACCAATCGATCGGCACCTAATGCTGATGGATTATCAATGCGTATATCAATACCTGTTTTTACACCTGGGCCCACAAATATTGGATCTTTATGAAAATATTTACGTATACAATTCGTAAATGAATAATTAATTTTAGGCACAACACTTGAAATAATGACATCCTCAATTTGCTCAATATTAATAGATTGAGCATTTAAAAATGATAATAACATGAATCCATATTCATCTGATGTTCTATGAAGTCCTGTAGTTAAACGATAAGTACCTACAAGTTTGTTTTCATTATAAAGACCAATGGTAATATTGGTATTGCCAATATCGATAACGACTAACATTTTGTTTCCTCTACTTTCATTAATTTTTCTAGTATAATAAATGCTAAAGTATTCTTTGACATAATTTCTAAGTTTTCAATATGATTTTTGGTCAATAAGGTAACTACATTGGTATCAGTTTCAAATCCAGCACCATCAACTTTGAGATTATTAGCGATAATCATATCACAATTTTTCTTAATCAATTTATTTTGAGCATTTTCAATAAGATGACTTGTTTCCATCGCAAAACCACATAGAATCTGGTTTTCTTTTTTATGCTGGCCTAAATAATAAAGAA
>JAJQGQ010000265.1 GCA_021200395.1 Erysipelotrichaceae bacterium | reverse complement strand
CTATCGAAGCGATTCATCAAACAAGAGAAAAAGGTAATTTATGTTTTTTATGTACTGGTAGGAGTAAAGCTGAAATTTATCCTTATATTTTAGATGTAGGTTTTGATGGTATTATTGGCGCTGGTGGCGGTTTTGTAGAGATTAATGGTGAGATGCTTTATCATAAAATGGTTGGCAGTAGAGAGATTAATCATATTGTTGATTATTTTGAAGGAAATGATTTCGATTATTATATAGAAAGTAATGGGGGCTTATATGCTAGTAAGCATTTGGTTCCACGTTTAGAATGGATTACTTATGGTGATCTAGAAAATGATGAAGAAGCAAGAAGAAAGAAAAAAGAAACACCTAGTCATTTTATTCCTTCATTAATAGAAGGATGTGATTTGCACAGAAGTGATGTGAATAAGATTTGTTTCTTAGAAAAAGAAGGTATTCCTTTTGAAGATGTTAAAAAAGAATTTGAACATGAATTTAATGTTATTCAATGTACTGTTCCTTCTTTTGGTGATAATAGTGGTGAATTATCTGTTCCAGGTGTCAGCAAATCCTATGCCATTGAAACGCTTATCAATCATTTAGGGATTCCTAAAGAAAATACATATGGTTTTGGTGATGGCATGAATGATGCTGATATGTTAGAGTATTGTCAATATGGTATTGCTGTAGGAAATGCCAAGTCAGGATTAAAAGATATTGCTGATGAAGTGACAGATGATATTGCCAATGATGGCATTTACAATTCAATGAAAAAACATGGCTTAATTTAAAAGAGACCTAGTAGGTCTCTTCAATGTATTCTATAACTTGATCATTTTGATAAACAATTTTAGCACTATGAAAGAGTGAATCCTTAAGCCAATCAAAGAAATGATAATCCCCTTCCCACATTTTTAATGTGGGAATTTTTTCATCATCAATCCATTCTAAAACACCTTCATTACACTCTATCATATTGCCACTAAAATCATCACAACTATAGACAAACATGCCTTCATCATCTCCATAATAAAGACCTGGAAATACCACAAAACCATGAAGAATAAGCTTATGAGCTTGATATCCTGTTTCTTCAAAGATTTCTCTTCTCATACACTCTTCAACACTTTCTCCACTTTCTAACTTACCACCAACACCAATCCATTTACCTTCATTAATATCATTTTCCTTTTTAATGCGATGTAATAATAAAGTTTGATGATTTTGTTTTAAATAACACATTGTTGTGATAATCATATATAGTGATAATAATCAGGTGATGAACCCTCAATTATTTCACAATCCACTTCCTTATCTAATAATTCTTTAAGTTTATGGACCATAATATTTTCTGAATGATGATTAATATCAACCAATAAAATATGATGATCAAAAGCATTTTTCGCATGGCGATATTTTGAGTCACCAGTCAAATAAGCATCAGCCTTACCATAAAACTCATGCATAAAATCAGCACCACTACCCCCACATATGGCCACTGTGGAAACTTTTTGGACTTGTCCTGCATATTTAAGATGTTTAATATGATAAATATCTTGCACATATTGAATAAATTCATCCTGATTCATGGCATGTTTAAGCGTTGCGATTCTCGTAATACCTGAAGTATCACCCTTTTTTATATCATCTACATCTAATTCTTCTATGAGCCATTGATTCATCGAAACATTATCTAAAGCTGTATGAGAACTATATACAGCTATATGATTTTCTATTGCTTTATAGATAAATTGACCCATAAAGTTATCTTTATCAATATTATCAATAGAATCTAAAAGAAAAGGATGATGAGTTATTAATAATTGACAATGTTGATCAATAGCTTCTTGTAAGGTATCATTATCAGCATTTAAAGATATCATAATCTTATCAATGTCCTGATTCTTATCACCAATCTGTAAACCACATTTATCCCATTCTTCTTGAATAGATAAAGGATAGTGTTTTTCCATAATATTGATTATTTCTGCAAGTTTCATTATTTCACCTTCTTATAAAAAATCCTTCAAACGTTTCGCTGTTGAAGGCTTTTTAAGCTTGTGAAGAGCTTTTGCTTCAATTTGACGAATACGTTCGCGCGTCACGTGTAATTCCTTGCCCACTTGTTCCAAAGTACGCTTATGCCCATCATCTAAACCAAATCTCAAACGTAATACCATTTCTTCACAATCAGTCAATTCCAATAAAGCTTTATCAAGCTCATCCTTTAATAACTGATTATGCGTATAATCATCTGGCGATAAGGTTTTATCATCCTCTATCAAATCTGCTAAATAGGAATTATCATCACCAATAGGTGATTGTAAAGAAACAGGTGTCATGGCAATAAGTTGCCATTGACGTACTTTTTCTAAAGAAACATCGAGCACTTCAGCTATTTCTTTATCCGTTGGTTCACGTCCAAGATCTTGTAATAACTTTTTTTGCGTATAATTTAACTTTTGAATATTTTCACCCATATGAACAGGAATACGAACACTTCTAGCTTGATTCGCAATTGATCGACTAATAGATTGTCTAATCCACCAAGTTGCATAAGTTGAAAACTTATAACCTTTTGTATAATCAAACATTTCTACAGCTTTCATTAAGCCAATATTGCCTTCTTGAATCAAATCTAAAAAAGACATACCTCTACCAACATAACCTTTCGCAATAGAAACAACCAAACGAAGATTGGCATCTATCAAAGTATTTTTAGCTTCTTCATCTCCTTGTTTTATTTTCTTAGCTAAATCAACTTCTTGTTCAAAACTCAACAAATCAATTTGTCCTATTTTATGCAAATACATTTTAACAGAATCATCCATCATAGCTTTGTTAGTAGTTACATCATCCATCATTACAGGTGTCGCTTTTGGTGTTTTTGTCATGCATACTCCTTTAAACGAATAAAAATAATAATGATAAGTGCTTAATTATAGTTGCTCTTCTATCAATTCAATCATATGTTTGACTTCTTGGTAGCGAGGTTGACTAGGAGTTAAAGATGTTAATATATGTTGATAAGTAGATAATTGTCTTAACCATTTTTCTTTAAAAAGATCATTTTTTTGTTTTCTGAGGATAGGGCCAAAATAAATATCCTTTTCATTATAAGTAAAATATTCATCAGATTTTTCACAAACGATAATTTCATAAATATGATTGGCATCCTTAACAATATCTTCACCAATAATTCTCATATGTTGTTGATATAAGTATTCTCTTAATACTTCTAAGCCAACATTAGCTTGTAAAATAAAACGATGATTATCTAAAAATTCAGGAAACTCATCTAAAATTTCAACCGTTAATTTACCACCCATACCACAAATACTAATCATATCTACAGACTTATCAAGAATAGGATTTAAACCACTTCCTTGAAGTGGTTTAACCCTCTTTTCTACTTGATAAGTTTCAATTGTTTCTATAGCTGCACTTAGAGGACCGCTCGCAATATCACAGGCATAAGCTTTATCAACCACATTATTTAATACTAAATAAACAGGTAAATAAGCATGATCGCTTCCTATATCAGCTAAAACATGACCTTCTTTATATTGGATAATCAAATCTGCAATAGCTTGTAAACGTTTCGAAAGTTTCATTATTTATCTAAGAAATCCTTCAAACGTTTAGAACGTGATGGATGTTTTAACTTTCTTAAAGCTTTTGCTTCAATCTGACGAATACGTTCACGAGTTACATTAAATTCCTTGCCTACTTCCTCCAATGTTCTCGTACGACCATCATCTAAACCAAATCTTAAACGTAATACTTTTTCTTCACGGTCTGTTAATTCCAATAATACTTCATTAAGTTCATCCTTTAATAATTCATTAGCTGCATAATCATCAGGTGACATAGCACCTTCGTCTTCAATAAAATCACCTAAATGAGAATCATCTTCTTCACCAATAGGTGTTTCCAAAGAAACAGGTTCCAAAGAAATTTTTTGGATTTCTCTGACTTTTTCTGGTGTCATACCATCCATCAAATCCGCAATTTCTTCAGCTGTTGGTTCTCTACCTAACTCTTGAACTAATTGTCTTTGTACACGTGTCAATTTATTAATCGTTTCAACCATATGAACAGGAATACGAATTGTTCTTGCCTGATCAGCAATGGCACGCGTAATAGCTTGTCTAATCCACCATGTTGCATATGTAGAGAATTTAAAGCCTTTAGTATAATCAAATTTTTCTACAGCTTTAATAAGTCCCATATTCCCTTCTTGAATCAAATCGAGGAATAACATACCCCTACCAACATAACGTTTAGCAATGGAAACAACCAAACGTAAATTGGCTGCAGCTAATTTCTTTTTAGCTTCTTCATCACCTTCAAGAATTCTCTTAGCTAATTCAATTTCTTCTTCATGAGTTAATAATTCTACACGACCAATTTCTTTTAGATACATTTTCACAGGATCATTAATCTTAACATTGCTACCAAGCTGATTAGGATCATCATCGTCATTTTGAGATGAATATAAATCAGCAGTATCCGTTGTCATCATATCAAAGTCGCCACCAAAATCAAGATTTGGCACATCACTATCTAAATCATCACCAAGACTTTCTAAATCTCCTAAATCATCTAATTCTTCTAAATCCTCTAATGATTCCAAATCATTGAGTTCATCATCCATTCCTTTTAATAATTCTTCATCATCCACTTCAAGAGCATCCAAACCATCTTCAATCATAATGTTACTATCAGTTATAAATTGTAATAGTTCTTCTGCAGAATCATCATCAAGATCATACTTTGTTAAAAAAGCATCAAGATCATCCTGCGATAATGTGCCACCCATTGCCTCAGCTGTTTCTTTAATCAAAGTCTTAAGATCATCAAGAGTTACAGGGGTTGCTTTTTTACTTGTTTCTTTCATTTTTACTCCTTCTTTTTTATTCCTCATCAAGCTTTAATATTTCACTAAGAATTTGGGCTTTTTGATAAGGATCTAATATATAGTTAAATTGTTCTAACAATTGTTTTTTCTTTAATTTTTTAGCATTTTCACCAATCGTCGATATATAATCATCAATTGCTTGTGATTGATAAGAAATAGGTAAATGAGATTGAGAAATATCGATAATCTTAGATACCAGTTTCTCATCATGAACACGATCAATCAAATCAGCAACTTCTAAGGTATTATGATGGCGATAATAATCCAAAATATAAGATGCAATAACACGATAGTCATCATCATACATAAAACCTGCTTGGGCTTCATATTTTAAAGCGACTTCACGACTATTCATCATATAAAATAATAAATCATGTTCTGCTTTTTGATATTTATTTTCATAAGTTTGTTTTTGTTTAACGGGTTGATATTCAGTTACTGGAGAAACGATACCATTTATTTTCTGTTGAATAATTTCTAGCGAAAATCCAGATTTCTTAGCTAACATACGACTATAATAATCTTTATCAACAGCATCATTTAATTGTGCTACTTCTTGACACATTTTTTCTAAATATTGCTTACGTTCATCATAGTTATTGGTATCTACATATTCATAATCCATCATAAACTCTATAGGCTTTAAAATTTTATTTAAAGCTGCTTTAAGTCCTGCTTCTCCATGCAATTCATAGATTTCATCAGGATCATGATTATCTGGTAAGACAATCACCGATACATTAAACCCTGCTTCTAATAGTTGATGCGAGGCTTTACTCATAGCTAATAAACCTGCTTTATCCCCATCTAAACATAAATACACTGTATGCGTAAGACGCCTAAGCATTTGGATGTGACCACTAGTAAGAGCTGTCCCCATAATAGCCACAGTATTATGAATACCAGCTTTATACATCGCTATAACATCCATAAATCCTTCTAGCAAATAGACAAAACCCGCTTGTTTCACAGCTTCACGACATTGATGATAATGATAAAGATTTTCACCTTTAATAAAGATATCAGATTCAGGCGAATTGATATATTTGGCTCCATCCTGCGTTGGTTTATAAATACGTCCACTAAATCCTATAACTTCACCAGTCGTATTAAATAACGGAAACATAATACGATCATTAAATCGATCCGAATGATAATCATTTTCGATAACAAGACCAGACTTCACCATATCAATTGGTTGATACCCTAGCTTTTGAAACGACGCATATAAAATAGCCTCAGATGGAGCATAGCCAATTTGAAATTCTTTAATAATACGATCATTAAAATGACGTTTCATTAAATATGTCTTAGCCTCTAAACCTGATTTTGTATGTAAATAATAATGATACAATCTAGCTGCTTCTTTATGCATATCATAAAGTGATTGATATTTTTGATCAACCTTTACTATCGAAGGTTGAATATCATATTCACTTAAATCAATATGAGCCTTATCAGCAACCATTTTAACAGCATCCATAAATGAAATATTTAAATATTTCATTAAAAACGAATAAACATTACCACCTGCTCCACATACAAAGCATTTAAAAATCTGCTTATCCTCTGAAATAGATAACGAAGGATGATTATCATCATGAAAAGGGCATATCGTTTTATAATTTCTACCACTCTTTTCTAATGGTAGATATTCACCAATCACATCAACAATATCAACACTTTGTCTAATCTCATTGATTTTTTCTTGTGATAAGCGCATATTTATGCCCTCCTTTTCTTAAAATCTCACTTTTTCCAAAAGATAATCATTTAATTCACTAATAGGTAAACGTATTTGTTCCATAGAATCACGTTCTCTAACAGTAACAGCTTCATCTTCTAAAGTATCAAAATCAATCGTAATACAATATGGTGTACCAATTGCATCTGCACGACGATAACGTTTACCAATTTGACCTGTTACATCATAATCAACATTAAGTTGTTGTGATAACATATCATAAACCTCTAATGCTTTATCACTTAATTTCTTTGTTAATGGTAAGACTGCTGCTTTAACAGGAGCAACAGCTGGTGATAAATGCATAACAATACGAGTATCTTTTTCTAATTGTTCTTCATCATAAGCATCACTTAATAAGCTCAAGAATAATCTATCTACACCAACAGATGGTTCAATAACAAATGGAATATATTTCTGATTTGTTTGCGGATCTAAATATTCTAAACTCTTTTTAGAATATTCCTGATGTCTTGATAAATCATAATCAGTTCTATCAGCGATACCCCATAATTCACCCCATCCAAAAGGATATAAATATTCAATATCACTAGTAGCTTTAGAATAGAAAGATAATTCTTCTTTTTCATGATCTCTAAAACGTAAATTTTCAGGTGTTAAACCTAGATCTAATAAGAATTGCATACAATTTTCTTTCCAATAATCAAACCATTCTAAATCTGTATCAGGTTTACAGAAGAATTCTAACTCCATTTGTTCAAATTCTCTAGTTCTAAAAATAAAGTTACCTGGTGTAATTTCATTTCTAAATGATTTACCAATTTGACCAATGCCAAATGGCACTTTCTTACGCGTTGTACGCTGAATATTTTTGAAATTCACAAAAATACCTTGGGCTGTTTCAGGACGTAAATAAACTGTGCTTTTTGCATCCTTAACAACACCCATGTAAGTTTTAAACATCAATTCAAATTCACGTATATCAGTAAAATCTTCACTACCGCAATTTGGACATTTAATATGATGTTCCCTAATAAAAGACATCATTTTTTCAGGTTCCCAACCATCACTATGAATTGTTGGATCATAAGCTTCAATAAGTTTATCAGCACGGTGTCTGGTCTTACAATGTTTACAATCAATCAATGGATCAGAGAATCCTCCCACATGACCACTGGCTTCCCAAACTTTTGGATTCATAAAAATAGCTGAATCCAAACCAACATTATAAGGTGATTGTTGAATAAATCTCTTCCACCATAATTGTTTAATATTATTTTTCATTTCTACCCCTAAAGGTCCATAGTCCCAAGTATTTGCCAAGCCATCATAAATTTCTGAACCCTGATAAACAAAACCAGAATTCTTAGCATGTGCAATTAATTTATCCATATCGTTCATTTTCATTACCCCTTTTCTTTATTTATAAATATGAAAGACTTAGCTAAGCTAAGTCAAAATTTTACAATATAGCATTGTATTTATACTCTTATAGAGGGAATTTGTCAACCAACTATAAGGGTATGCTATAAATATGTCCTATCATTTAACCAATTCAAAATATCACGATAAACTTCTATTTTATTACTTTCAAATAATATGGCATGACGTTTATCTGGAAATATCTTTAAAGTCACATCTTCAATCTTATGCCTCTTATAAGTTTCATATAATTTATTGATATTCTGACATGTTGGATCATCTCCACCACTTGCTAAATAAATCGGTAAATTCTCTGGTAAAGCTGCTATTGATTCTTCCTTAGATACCTCATGTTCTAAAGTAATAATATCCTTATAACCTTGAATAGTATAGACAAAGTGTGACATAGGATCATCTAAAAACTTTTTTTGTTCATTAACATCAGAAGTTATCCAATCCACTGGTGAATGTCCATGAAAATGACGATTAAGATTTCTATGATAAAATGAAAAATATTTATCAGTTTTACCGAGTGGTCCTTTAAACATACGCAAAGTATTAAAATACCATTGTTTCAATGAGTAATAAGGCACCTTATAAGGTGTTGCCAATAATAATAAACCATCAACATAATCCCCATATAAACTTGCAAACTTACGAATTAACACAGAACCCATATCACTACCTAACATAAAATAAGGTACATCTGCATAATCACGACGAATAATTTCCTGTAAATGATACATATCCTCAATTAAATGAGCTGCCCCATTTCCTTCACCAAAAAAACCTTGTTCCAAATCAATCAATGATTGTCCATGACCAACAATATCTCCTACCACCACAACAAATCCTTGATCCATCAAATAAGATGCAAAATGATCATAACGATCTGCATGTTCGCCAAAACCATGAATAATATTAACAACCGCTTTCACACGAATCACAACTTTAGGCTCATAAACATGAAATCGTACATGAACATGCATAGATGAGGTATAATGATCTGTATACTTCATTTAACTCCCTCCCTAACATTCCCCTAAATATGAAATTATTATACACCAAAATTTTCATAAGAAAAAGATGTTGTAAGCAAATGAAAGTATTTTTTTATCAAAAAAAAGGAATCTTTCGATTCCTAGATCAACTGTTTCATAAATGTTGATGTTTTTAAATGAATGCCTGTATATTCATCAATAAAACTATCCATGATAGGTATCATTTGATGAATAATAGCATCAGATATATCCAATTGTTCAGCTTTATCAATAGGCATTTTATGAAGATGTCGAAAAGCTTTAAGAACCTCAACATCCATGATTTCATCATGCCCAACATGTTCATTACATACAAAACCACCATGTTTTAAAGAAATAGAAACAACCTTTGGGCAATCACATACAACACAACCATCCACATAAATAGAAACACCATTATGCTCTAATATGAATACATTAAATAATAAATAAACTAATAATGGATTCATTTGTTCATTGAGATAAGTAAGACATTTAAATAAATAATTATATTCAACAATATCTGGCTGATTATCATCGATATAACGATAATAATATTCACAAATATATTGGCCAACAATTTCTCTATCCAATGATTCATTAATATGTCTTAAATAATTCATAGGTGTGGCTCGAATAAGTAAACACATGCCTTTTTTTAAATGAATTGTTAGAAGACTTATCATCATATCACTTGTCGCACGAGCATTTTTACTCGTCAGCTTTTTGACTCCTCTGGCAAGTACTGAAAGTTTTCCATATTCTTTAGTATAGACATATAAAATTTGATCATTTTCTTTATAATCCGTCTTTTTTAAAATAATCGCTTCTACTCAGGAAGTAAAAGTAGCTGCCTATAAAATTGA
>JAJQGQ010000114.1 GCA_021200395.1 Erysipelotrichaceae bacterium | reverse complement strand
CTAAATTATTTTGACGATAATAATCAATTTACGATAACTGTTCATTAAATGTTTATTTTAAATAATAAAAACCTCTCTTTTGAGAGGCCATTTTTATCTTCAAGTAACATACTTTAAGAACGTAAAAAACATCTTATTAAAGTAGCTACTCATTAATTTTAAACCCTATAATGTTAATTGTCAATCCAAATTTTAGAATAACGTCCTCTTAATCAACTAAATTTAATTTAGCTTTTTTATAAAAATTCATTAGAAATAAATATATTTGTAGTCAAAAATGTGGTCAAAAAAAAAGTAGTCAACTGACTATTAAAAAGTTGAACTTAATGCTTTTATAGTCATTAAATTAATTAAAAACTGTTAATCTACCATATGAGTAATAATCATTAAATACATAGTCAAATTAGGAGTCATAGATACCTAAAATCAACTGAATATATCAATATAATTTGAAGATTGTTCTTTAAGTATGTTACTTAAAGAATTTATCATAAGGGAGTGATGCAATGAAAAAAAGCTATGAGAAATGGGACATGCATCTCATAGATTGTCAGTTAGAGGGAAAGCAGAATTTGACTACATTATCACTTGAATTATTAAAGGACGAATTAAACAATGCTGGTTTTATAAATGCAAAAACAATGTATTGTATTAATCCTCAATGTAGTCCTATTTCAAATGGTGAATCTGAAAATGGAATCACTTCATTAGATGATTCTAGTATGTATCTGTTGAAACTATTAACTGAAAAACAGACATCTTTGGATTTGATTGTCGAGTTAGCAAATAAATATGAGCTAACATATGAACAGAGTTCTAGTGATGTTAAAAATTTTCTACAAATAGCTTTAAACAAACAAATTATTTTAGAATGTTAAAAGGGAATTTTAAAAAGGAGAGAACAAATGATTAGAAAAAAATTAAGTAAAATATGTTCTTCTATTCTAGCAATTGCAATGGTTGTTGGTGTACTTTCAACAGGTATAGCAACCAATAATGTTTATGCTGCTGATACATCTAGTTCTACAACTAGTAGTGGTATCGAACTTAGCAAAACTGCAACTCTTGAAGATGATGGAACATATACAATCAATCTCGAGGCTTATGCAACTGGTGAAACAACTACCACTACAATAACTTCTGGAGTGCCACTTGATATTGTGTTGGTTATTGACCAATCTGGGTCAATGACAAACAGCATAACAAGTGTATCTGGCTATACAGCTAGAACAAGTCAGGCATATACATACCAGGGTTATGGTGATAATACATATTATTATTTAGCAGAAGATGGTAATTATTATGCTGTATCACGTGGAAGCCAACGTCAAAATCAAGGCGGAGGTGGAGGAGGTGGCAATAATAATAACTACTACTACCTCTATTATACAGATGCTAATGGTAATACTGTTTATCTTTCTGGAACTGGAACGACTACAACCCAGCCAACAAATGTTACAAATAACAATACAACTATTTGGACAGGTGTGCTCTACAGTGCTACTACAACTTCAACAACAAGGCTTGCAGCTTTAAAAACAGCAGTAACAAGCTTTGTAAATGCTATTTCTGATAATGCGTCTGAGACTGGTGCTGATCATAGAATTGCTATTGCTGGATTTGCATGCGGCGACAATGATGATATGAGTGGTTATCAGAATGGTTCATGGAACTGGAAGAATACAGGGTTATTCATTAATGGTTCTTTAACAAACTATGCTACTGAAGGTTCTAGTGCAACTACTTCTTCATTAACTGCTAAAAATTATCAGGATGCTTTAGTTTCTGTTAACGATGAAAATGGCAATGTAGCTTCTTCTATTACTACAGCAATCAGTAATTTCCAAGCTGAAGGTGCAACATATATTTCATATGGCATGGAGATGGCTAATAACGTTTTTGCAAATAATTCTGCTACATATACAAAAGACGATGGTACTGAAGGAACACGTCAGCGTATTGTTGTAGTATTTACGGATGGAGCACCTGGATATAGTGGTTATACAGCATCAGAAGCAGGAGCAGCAGTAAACTATAGTTATACAGTAAAGAACACTTATAGTGCAACCGTATATACCGTAGGTTTATATGCAAGTAGTGATGAGACAGATAATGTAAAAGCATTTATGAATTATTTATCATCAAATTATCCTAGTGCTCAATATTCAAATAATAGCTGGAGTGCAGGAACTCAAGCAAGTAGTAAATACTATATGACTACAAATGATGCTACAGAATTGAATAACATTTTTACAACTATATCAACAGATGTTACAGGTTCTTCTACTACAGTAACTTTAGATGAAAATTCAGTAATGAAAGACATCATGGGAGAAGGATTTACTCTGACAAATGCTTCTGTGGTTACGGTTGCGACATACTCTGGAAATGTTGATTCGTCTGGCAAAATAACATTTGATACGACGAATGCAACTTCAACATCTGATAATTGCATAGTCACAAAGGATGTTGAGAGTAATACTGTTTCAGTTAAAGGATTTGATTATGCTGATAAGTACATAAGTAGTGGCCATGGTGGTGAAAAGATATGTGTAACAATCACAGGTGTATTACCTACAACAAGTGTTACAACGAATGAATCAGTTTATACAAATGCTGCTACTTCAGGTATCTATGTAACAGCAGATGCAACTGAGGCAACAGCTACATTTGAACAACCTCAAACTATTATAACAAAGAAATTATATGTATTGGATTATGCTAAAGAAGCTGAACTTACTGATTTGGATCAAAGTTCAGTAACTGGTATTGTTGATGGCTTCAAGAGTGTATCTGATTCAGATAGAGCATTAACACAAAGCTATGGAAATTCTGAATTATCTAATGGTAAATTAACATATACGCCAACTACAACAAGCTGGGGTGGATATGATAGCTTCTATGTATTTGGCCAAACAACTAATTCAACTGTTACAACACTCGAAGCTAATAGTAATGGTAATCTTTGGAGCAAGGTTAGCGTAATACCTGCAAACAATGTTTATTATGAAGATGATTTTATTACAACTTCAACTGATGGTACAACTTCTACTGGTACAGTTGGTATAGTATATTCAGATGATAACGAATGGACAAAAGTTGGCACATCTGATGGTAATACTGAAATTGCTAATGGTTCAACATATGGCTGGGAAAATAGCTTATGTGATGATAATGGAGACAGTGATGGTAGTTCACATTCATCAAGTACGTATGGAGCAACTGCAACTTTTAAATTCACAGGAACTGGTGTTGACATTTATAGTAGAACAAACATGAATTCAGGAAAGATTTATGTTCGTTTGGTTAGCGATGACAGTAGTGTTAAAGCTCAAAGTCTTCTTGTTGACGAGTTAGCTGTATATTATGGAGAAGACGGAACTTATTATCAGATTCCTACAGCTTCTTTTAGTGATTTGGATTATGGAACTTATACTGTAACAATAACAGTTATGCTTGGTGATGATGAAGATGGAGAATATACATACTATCTTGATGGCATTCGTGTTTATAATCCATTGGGAACTGTGACTGATGATGGTAGTGATGCAGGGGATGCATATAAACGTGATAATGAATTGAATGCGGTATTTACTGAAGTACGTGATATTCTAATTGATGCTAAATCTTTCACTGCTGATATGGATGATGTAACTGGTGTGCTATTTATTGATAATAATGTAAATGCGGGTACTACTGAAACTGAAACTGAACATTCAACTTCTGATTCTAATACCCAAGACGAACTTTTAGGTCTAATTGGTACATATGTAGATTATGGACCTAAAAATGAAGTTTATTTAGCAACAAATCAGTCTATTGCATTTAAAGTAAATGATGCTTACTTAGTTGATGGTGTTGATGCTCATTTCTATATTGGTCTTAAATCAACTGATGGTCTTGGTACTACTGCAATAGTAACAAATGGTACTGGTACATACTCTTTGACAATCAATCACACTACTGATCTTTATTATGAAATCACTCCAACAAGTGATGGCTATATTATGATAAAGAATACAGGATCTAAGTTATTATCTGTTACTAAGTTACGTGTGACAAGCGCTGTTGCTGTTGATACAAGCGATGTTGTTGAAAATGAAGGAGATACAAATACAATTGCATTATTAAGTACTGAGGAAGTATATGAGGTTTTGGAATATGCATCTACATTTGACTCATTAACAACTGTTGATTATGTAACTGATGATTATTCAGATTCTGAAATAACAGAAGATGATATCGTAATTGAAAATTCAGAAACGGATGATACAGATGATAGCGAAGATGTTGAAGATACTACTACAAATGAATCACAATCAATCTTTAGTAGCATCATCAATTCAATCCGTAATTGGTTTAGCTCATGGAGATGATGATATGAAGAAAAAATATGAAAAACCAGGATTAATATTTGAATCTTTTGAATTAAGTCAAAGTGTAGCACAGGATTGTGGAGAAAATGCTGTTGGTAAAACAAATCATTGGAGTATATCTACATGTGGATACAAATGGGGCCAAGGATACATTTGGGTTTCTACAGAGAATGGATGTGGAGTTATTGGTGGTGCAGATGATTTAGTTGATGGCTATTGTTATGATACACCTGTACCAGGAATGCAAATTTTCAGTTCATAATTGATTCAATAAAATATAATGTATTGTTGGGCGGGCAGCGCTAAAGTCTGCTCGTCCTTTTTTATGGAGGTAATATGAATTATATATACAGTATTGCTGGAATAAAAGTATTATTAGATCTTCCTTTTTCTATTAGTATACAGGAGTCATCAAAGGAATTCATAAATGAGGGATTTATTAATGATTTTGATATGTGCTTTAAATTTATTAAAACTGATGCAATTGATAATGATATTCAGGGGCATGAAGAAAGCAATCGTTGTTATATTGAATATGAAGATGGTTATAAGGTTTATTTTAGACCGACACCTAAAGGATCTCCTTATGCATATACAGAATGTCACAATGAGCAGTCTAGAATGCTATATTGCTATTTTTTGAAAGATAATGAATATAGTGTAAATTATTCTTTAAGAATATGTAATATGATGGGATTAGAAAGGATATTGTTACAGTTTGATGGATTATTATTACATTCATCTTTTATACGTTATAAGGATATGGGGATTTTATTTTCAGCTTCAAGTGGTGTAGGCAAATCAACACAGGCTGATCTATGGGTGAAATATGAAAACGCTGAAATACTCAATGGTGATAGGGCAGGACTAAGAAAACAGAAAGATGAGTGGTATGCTTATGGTTTACCATATGCAGGTTCATCAAAGATATATCGTAATGAAAATGCACCAATTAAAGCTATCATTATGTTGGAACAAGCACCATTGAATGAAATAAGAAAACTATCACCAAGAGAAGCTATGATGCTTATATATCCACAAATCACTATTCATACATGGGATAGAAGATATGTAGAAAAGATATTACCATTAATAGAAGATCTTGTTACAACAATACCAATATATAAACTTCGTTGTTTGCCTGATAAGGGAGCTGTTGAAGCTGTTAAGAAATGTTTGGGAGGGATATGATTGAAAGCGAAATATGTAGAAGCACCTTTAACTGAATTTTTGCATCGCAAAGCTTCAGTTTTACATAATCCATTGAGTGGAACATTTGAACTAACACCACTATGTAATATGAATTGTCGTATGTGTTATGTCCGTATGTCAAAGAAAGACCAAGAAGCGATTCGTCCATTACGTAAAGCTGAAGAATGGATAGAACTAGGTAAAATTGCTAAAGAAAAAGGAATGCTTTATTTACTTTTAACAGGAGGAGAACCTTTTTCTTATCCTGATTTTCGATATGTTATGGAAAGTTTGCATCAGCTAGGTTTATTAATATCTATTAATACCAATGCAACACTTATCAATGAAGAAACAGTTGCATGGTTGAAAGATGTTCCACCTGTGAGAATGAATATTACCTTATATGGTGCAAGTGATGAAACCTATGAAAGATTATGTCGTAATCCTCACGGATTTACGCAAGTGACACATGCTATTCATTTATTAAAAGAGGCAGGTATATCTATTAAAATCAATTGTAGTGTGACACCATATAATGTTGATGACTTAAAAGGTGTATTTGATTTTTGTGAAAAAGAAGAGCTTATTGTTCAGGCTACAAGCTATATGTTTCCACCACTTAGAAGAGATGAAACCATGATTGGTCAAAATGACCGTTTTACAAGCGATGAAGCTGCTTATTATAGTGCAGTAATAGAATATCTATCTAATGGTAAAGAACGTTTCCTGGAGCATTATAAAGATAATGAATATAATGGTTTAATGGCAGATCAGGATAGTGATTGCCAGGCTATTGAAGGAGAGGGCATGCACTGTCGTGCAGGCAAATGTAGTTTTTGGGTTACCTGGGAAGGCAAGCTCCTTCCTTGTGGTATGATGCCTGTGGGCAAAGCCCCAAATGTTTTTGAAACAGGTTTTGATGAAGCTTGGAAGCAAGCTATTGATACTGCTTCACAAATACGTTTACCAGTGGAATGTGCCAACTGTAGCCAAAAGCAGCAATGTCATGCTTGTGCAGCTATGGTATATACAGAAACAGGTAATTATCATACAGTACCTAAATATCGTTGTGAAATGGCTAAAGCCTATCCAAAATATGTGAAGGAATTTGTAGATAAACTGAAAGGAGAAGATTTATGATAGATAAAATAAAGAATCATTGGAAAATCGTACTTATAGTTATTATTGTTTTAGTAGTAGTTGTAGCAGCTATATCTTTCTCACAACCTAGTAATGATTCATCTGATAATGCATCATCAGATGCAACAAGCGAAGAAAATAGTGAAAACAATGAATCTAAGACTTCTGATAGTAATACAGATAACAATAGTGAATCAAATTCATCATCCAATAGTAGTTCCTCTTCTTTATCTAGTAGTTTCTTTCCTTATACATCTTCTATTGATGGTCTTCAATTAGATGGTTTAAATCTTTATAGTGGTTATTATATTGAAGATGGCAGTGAAGATGCCATTGATAACGTTGCAGTTTTACAAGTCACTAATGTTAGTGGTGAAGATATCGAATATGCTTCTATTACTTTACAAGCAGATAATGAAACATTGACATTCAATGTATCATTATTGCCTGATGATGGCACAGCCATTGTCATGGAAGCTAACAAGAAGTCATGCGATGAAAATGCATCTTTATCTTATGGTGGCAGTGAAATAGCTACTTTATCTTCTTTAGATTTATGTAAGGATCAAGTAAGTATTAAAGAAGATAATGGATCTATTACTATTACTAATAAAACAAGTAGTGATATTGGTGAATTACGTCTATTTTATAAGAATCAATTAGATACAGGAGAGTATGTTGGTGGCATTGCCTATACTGTTAAAATAACTGATTTAAAAGCCAATAGCAGTCAGACTGTACAGCCAAGTCATTATGACAGTGAATATGGTGTTGTTATGATGGTACGTATTTATGAATAGGAGATTTAACTTATGAAAATCAATGATAACTTTATATTAAGAGACATTGCTGGTGATCATATACTTGTACCTGTGGGTGATACAGCTTTAAAACTTAGTGGTATGATTGCGATTAATGATATAGGATGTCTTATCTATAATGCTCTAAAAGAAAATAAAACGGTAGAAGAGATAGTTAAAGATATATGCAATGAATATGAAATTGATGAAGATAGTGCAAAGGAAGATGTTGTAGAATTTCTTACAACACTTAAAGATCATGATATTCTTATAACAGACGAGAAACTGTAATTGCAGTTTCTCTTTTTTATTTTTCTCAACAAGATGTTTTTAGTTATCAACAAAATATATTGCTGTTTTGGTAGATGAATACCTTTATCATATGATATTAGTAATATTTATGAAATAACTAAGTTAAATTTGACACTAGTATTTTGGATGTGCTTGAAATTATCTATATATAAATTTTTGATCAAATATTTTATTTATTAATGTTTCATTCCATGAAATTTAATCAAAGCATTAATAGACAAAACATTTGCTTAAATGTATTAGTATTATTTTAAGAAGTTAAGACTTTTCATAGCAGGGTAATAATCTTACTAATTAATAAAACAACTCGTAATTTATAATGAGCATAATCAATTTTATAAGTAATTACATCATTTTATGATGAATTACTTTTTATTTTGTAAAAATTTCTTTCAAATTCTGAAAATATTTGGGCAGTTTGCCATTTAATTTTCCAGTTATAGGTGAGGGGGTATTTTCGCAAAGTCTAAAGATAATAAGTCGATGTTTACCTAATACTTCAAATACATATTCATGTCTTAAAGACAATCTTGATTAATATTTAAAAAAATTAACAAATTTTTCAATCTTTCAACAATTTTGGCCTTTTCGCTGTCTAATAGGTGAAGGATTATAAATCACTTATTAAAAGGAAAATAAAGAATATGAAAACATAATTTGTATTTATCAGTTATTACTGTATCGTCATAACAAATATGGACTGTTTTACGATTCAGAGATTTTTCACTGGCTAATAGGTGAGGACTGAATGCTCCTTCAAATAAGAACATTGAAAATTGAATAGCAGAGTTAATAACTTTGGATTATTGCCATGACCTTTTATTAAAGTGAGCGATTCAGTGTTCTAGCTATTAACTTTGCATAAAAAACCTATTGATAATAGCACAAATCAAAATATTTGCTATTAAACAAATTTGTATGGAATTTTATACACTCATTAGGATATTGAATGATTAATCGTCGTATCTGATAAGCATATAGATAAATCAATAATAATTTCATCATCAATTTCCATGAGATAAATCCATCAATTTTGTCATTTAGAAGTGAGGGTAATAGGCCTTCAGAAGGAGAAAATCAAATGGAAAATTGTAAAAATGTCTGGATTCATTGCCGTGTTGTTGGTAGAGACAGCATGGAACTTCTGAATTTTCAGGAGCACGCATTGTGTGATTTAAGCTATCAATGTGGCTTAAATATTATTGGCATCAGTAAGATTGTATCTATTGATAGCAAAAATAGTCATTATCAGCTGGAGGCTATGAATCTTGCTATTAGAACAGGTAAAGTTGATATGGTTCTTGTTTATACTAAAGAACGTATATCAGTTGATAAAAATATCTGTGATGAATTTTTAATGTTTTGTGATATGTGTCATGTAAAGCTTGTCACATATCAGCAATTAAAAGAAATGATAAATCTTTAAATGTTTTAAGAATTAATGATTCAATGATTTGCTTTGTAAGAGGACCACCATTTCTTCTTTCAAAAAAGAAGAAAGGAGAAATGAAAATGTACAATGTTGAATCTGAAATAAGGAAATGGAGAAAAATGAAAGAAATTGAAGAAAAGATATTAAGAGAAAATGGTATGGATGAAGATAGTATTCAAATATTGCGTGAATATGATTGGAATACATTAAAAGCTGAAAGAAATTATCAAACTAGACATTATGTTGATAGTCATTTAGTAGAAAATGCTTTTACAACAATGGAACTTCCAATTAATGATTTAGATGATCTTTTATTGCAATTGGATAATGAGGAATTATTTGAGATTATGAAGAAAATTGATCATAAACTTACAATAGAAATCATTAATCTAAAAATTCGTGACTATTCTACTAAAGATATTGCTCAAAAATTAGGGATGAGTGTTGGAAAAGTTAATTATTATCTAAGAAAAGTACGAAAAAAGATAAAAAAGTAAAAAAATTTAACAAAGTTTCAACAATTTTGGGCTTTTCGCTGTCTAATAGGTGAAGGGGTTTTTTAAACCTCTGATGGAACCATGAAAACTGAATAGCGATTGTTAATAACGTTCCCTGTATCTGAGCCCATTAATGAATACGCCATGACCTTTTGTTAAAGCGAGCGAATAATATTTGATTAAAAGATAAGGCTGCACTTATCTGGCGAAGATGATGCAGGAGAAATAATGATACACATGGTGCGTCTCAGTCCGAGCAGTAATGAATTCTGTCGCAGGCAAGACATCATATAGGTGGAAATCCTATAAGCAATATCTAATGCCTTAAAATTTAGAAAAACTTGTGGAACTGCAAGCAAAGCAGTCTATTAATAATGCATAAAATTGTTAGAAATTATCGAAATAGCATCTATGCACATGGATGCTATTTCTTATTTATAGTAAGTTAAATCAAATAATTAATGATATGTAATAGAAATATAT
>JAJQGQ010000051.1 GCA_021200395.1 Erysipelotrichaceae bacterium | reverse complement strand
GACTAGATTCTCTGATTTTTTAACTAAATTTTATGACGTTCTATAATTATGGAAATATATGATAAATTAGTGAAACCTGTTAGTGAAGTGAATTATTTAGTAGCTCCTAATGTTGCTAGATATCGTTTAATAATTCGTTATTTTTTTAGAGAATATGAAAAAATTCATTATTGGCTTCATAGTGAAGATGTTTATAAGATGATGAAAGATGTTGAAGGTTATGAAGATTATACAAATGATCAATGCATTCAGGATTTACAAAGTTTGGTAGAATGGGGTAACTTAATTGCTGACCAAGATAGTCGTAAAGTAAAAACTGTCAAAGATTTTATGAATCGCCAATATCGTTATCAACTAAGCGAATACAGCGTAGAAATAGAACGTATGACGTTAAGATTAGAAAAGATGAATGTGGAAGGTTCATCATTAGAGCCAACATTATTAGAAAGAATCTATGAACATCTTAAAAAGCTTAAAAAAATCAAAGATAAAAATGATAGTGATAGTGATATCCACGCTTGGCTCAATGAGCTAATGAATGATTTTACAAGACTCAATCAAAATTATCAAGATTATATCAAAACACTTAATAGTGCCAAAGCTGAAGAATTGATGAAAACTGAAGCATTTTTGCTTTTTAAAGATAAATTAATCAATTATCTACGAACATTTGTAATTGCGATGCAAGAAACAGGAACCAAAATATCACTTGAATTAGAAAATATCACTAAAGAAGAAATGCAACCGTTATTTGTTGCAGCAACAAATTATGAATTATCAATTCCAAGAATAGATGTGGAGCTTGATAAAGATGAGGTTTTAGATAACTATCAAGGTAAATGGCAAAGCTTATATATATGGTTTGTTGGTGAAAACGAAGAAAGTGAAATGGATAGATTAAATAATATTACCAACGAAATCATCCGTAAAATAACTCATTATGCTAGACAAATTGCAGAAATGAATAATCGCTCCAATAATCGTAAGGAACAATATGAACATATCGCCAATATTTTTATGAAATGTGAAGATATTAATGAAGCTCACTGTTTAAGTGCTTATGTTTTTGGTGTGGCTGATTGTTTACATTTAAGTCAAATACAACCACGTATGAGTGAAGATATTCAACAAGGTGTTTATCAAGATCATCCTTCATCTTTATCTTTTGAACCACATAGTCGTATTGTGAGGAAAAAATCAGTACGAAAGCCAGCTGAAGATCATAGTTTAGACAAGCAACTCCAACAAATACAACTTCAAGAGGAAACACGTCAAAAACAAGAAACAGTTCAAAAACTCATTATTAATCATAAAATCATTTTCGAACAACTACCTGTTATAGATGCCTCAACGCGAAAAACATTACTCAATTGGTTAACAAAAGGTTTATCTGATAATGACCATTTAGGTAAGACAGAAGATGGAAATACTTATTATATTGATGATAGTCATGCTCACCATCAATGCATCTTAAAATGTGAAGATGGTAACTTTATGATGCCTGCTTTTGAAATTGTTTTTAAGGAGGATTACTATGAATAGTCAAGAACTTCTCTTATCAAAAAGATGGATACTCAAAAGTGATAATCGTGATCAATATTATCGTATTAAAGACGATGCTAAATTCCTAAAAAAATTATTTCAGGATACTCTTGGTTACTCTTTAATCACAAATGCACAATTTATTAAATTGGATAAAGTTCCTGGTGTTGTTGAGCCATGGATGGGTATTACACGATTTAAAAATAAGCAAGAATATCAAATGCTTTGTTATATATTGGTTTTTTTAGAAGATAAAGACTTAGAAGAACAATTTATTTTATCAGATTTAACAGAGTTTTTAGCTATGAAATTACAGGTTGATGAAACATATTGGTTAAATAGATCAAATAGGAGCATGTTTGTGAATGTTGTAGAGTTTTGTAAAGAGGAACAATTGTTCATTGAAGATGATGGTCATAGTGAAAACTTTATTAAAGAAGAGAATACCGAAGTATTATTTGAAAACACAGGTTTATCTAGATATTTCATGCGCAGTTTTGTTTCAGATATTTTTCATAAAGAAACACCTGGTGAATTTATGCAGGATGATTGGATTGGCTTAGAAAATGATCGTGGTAAAGTAAGAAGTCAAAGAGTTTATCGTCGTTTATTATTGTCACCAGGGGTTTATAAGGACAGGGATGAAAATGATGATTTTACCTATATAAGACATTATCGTAAACGTATAGAAAATGAACTTAATCAAATATGTCCTTGTGATTTACAGGTTTATAAATCGTGTGCTTATATGGTCTTAGATGAAGATAGTCGTATTGGAGAATTTTTTCCTAAAAATAATACTATGGACGAATTGATTGTTCTTATTTTAAGTCAATTACGTAAACGTGTAAAAAACGGCGATCATAAACGTAATGAAGATGAAATATTCTATATGCCTAAGGATCAATTAATCAATGTTATAAAAAACCTATTAAGAAAAAATAATGATTATTTACCATTAACATATCGAAAAAAGAAACCTGATATTTTAGCGGAAGAATTAATAGCTTATATGTTACGTTTGGGTTTTATAAGTCAAAATAGACAGGATATTAAAGTTTATCCAATTGCTGGTAAATATATGGGAAGTTACGAGGAGGAATAATATGAATATTAGTCAATGGCATATGCATAGATTAGGTTTGGTTGATTTTTGGTATTATGATAATGATGAGTTCTATTTTAAAGATGGACATATGTTACTAAGAGGATCAAATGGAAGTGGTAAATCAGTTACAATGCAAAGTATTGTTCCATTATTATTAGATGGAAATCGTTCACCAGAAAGAATAGATGCTTTTGGTTCGCGTTCTCGAACTTTGGATACATATCTTATTGATGAAAATACAGATCGTGATGAGAGAATTGGTTATCTTTATTTGGAGTTTAAAAGAGAAGATAGTGAATTATATAAGACAATTGGTATGGGTATTCATGCGAAAAGAAATAGAAAATTAACGATTTGGTATTTTGTGATTGAGGATAATAAACGTATCAATGTTGATTTTTCTTTAATGAATAATCATTTAACTTTAAGTCGTAAGCAATTAGAAAATATCTTAGGAAATCAGGTTATTGATGGTCAAAGAGAATATATGAAACGTGTCAATGATGCTTTATTTGGTTTCCCTACCGTTGAAGAATATAAAGATGCTATTGACTTATTACTTCAAGTTCGTTCACCAAAATTATCTGATAGTCTTAAACCATCTACTATTAGTGAAATACTAGCTAACTCTTTACAACCTTTAAGTGAAGAAGATTTACGTCCTATGAGTGAAGCTATTACTGATATGGATAATTTACAAGATGAATTAGAAAATTTAAAAACATCTCTTGTTGCAGCTAAAAAAATAGTTACAGCTTATGATAATTATAATAAAGCAATGCTCATAGATAAATATCAAAAATATCAAAAACAAAATGATATCTATAAAAACATTGAAAAAGATATCAAAGATAAACAAGAGGTTATCAATAATCTAAAAAATCAATATGAAACGATGCTTTTAGATCAAAAACAAAAAGAAATTAGACAAGAAGTATTAAATAAAGAAAGAAGTGTTTTGATTGATCCCAATATAGAACGATTATTTAATGACTTAACCAATCTTAATAATCAAATAGACAATCAATCCAATCAACTAAAAACAAAGCAAACTCAACATGATCATAAATCTG
This sequence comes from Erysipelotrichaceae bacterium, assembly GCA_021200395.1. Taxonomy (GTDB): domain Bacteria; phylum Bacillota_I; class Bacilli_A; order Erysipelotrichales; family Coprobacillaceae; genus JAJQDJ01. The sequence continues at coordinate 6,654 of JAJQGQ010000051.1, read as the reverse complement.
AACAATCTATTGATATTCAAAAAGATATTAATCGTTATCAAAATAGCTTTGATGCAGCTTCTAGAAGTGCTCAAATATCATTTAAAGCCTTAGAAGAAATATATGCTGATTTTCCCTTTAGTGAACATAGTGCTTTAAAAATAGCTTTTGAAAATGCAAAACCTTTTCGCTTTGATCAAACAAAAAAACAACTAAAAATAGAAACAATAGAAGTCAATCATCTATTAAATAAATACAACCAATATGAAAATAAAATAGCAATTATACATACAATAGATGAAAGTATTCAAAAATATCAAGAACAATTAAATACACTTCAACAACATTTAGAAACTTCTCAAAAGAATTATGAAATTTGTCATACTGCTTATCAGGAATATTTCTATCAACTTAATAAAGAATTTGAAACATTACAAATCAATGATGAACAACTTAAACAAATGACTCGTTTATTAACTGATTATGAAATCAATAGAAATTACCATCCTATATATCAAATGATACGTAGTCAATATAATAAACAATATAGTGAACTTGATCATACAAAAACAATAAAAGAATTAGAACTACAATCATTGGATGATAATTATGTACAAGTAAAACAGGAATATGAAGATGTATTCAATAATAAAGATATTGAACCTGAGCGTGATGAATATATTCTTAAGTTACGTCATACCTTAGATGATGAAAATATTGTTTATAAACCACTGTATCAATTATTAGATTTTGATGAAAATATTAATGATGATCAAAAGAACAGAATTGAAGAACTATTAAATCAAATGAAAATACTTGATGCGATTGTTGTCTCTACAACTCATTATGATAAAATCAAACAAATGTCAAATATTGGTCATGATTACTTTTTATGGACAAATAAGAATGTAAGTCATTTAACACCTATTTCAATTACTTACCCTTTTAATGATGATCAATTAAAAAATATGTTTAAACAATTAGGTATCAATGATAATTGTGATATAACTATAGATGATACTTATTTTAAATCAGGAGTTGTTGAAGGTAAGATTGAAGGAACAATGCCATTTAACTTTATTGGTTTTCAAAGACGTCAAGCTTTAAGAAAGCAACGTTTAGAAGAACTTCAAATAAAGATGGATACTTTACAACAAAATATCAAAGATACGCAAAATAATATTGATATGATTAAAAATCAATTAATATCATTAGATAATGATTTGAATAATTTTAAAGATGATAAAGAATTAAAAAATTGTTTAGATATTATTGATACATATCAAAAAGAAATAACATCGATATCTCAATTGATTGATGAACAATATGAACATAAGAATAAAGAAAATGAAAAAGCACGTGCTATATATGATGATATTAAATCAATATCTACAAAACTCATGATTGACTTATCAAAAGAAGCTGCTCAAAATCGTTTGCAAGATATCTCTGATTATGAAACATATTTAGATCAACTCAAAGATGCTCTTCAACAACAATCACATACTCAAGAGTTATTAATAAGTTATCAAGATAAAATGACCAATTTGATAGATGATATTGATGAACTGAAAAGTGAAATTGATGATCTTAAAAAATCTTTAGAAGTGAATACAGAACATAAAAAGGTCATTACAAAACAATTAGAAGATTCTGGTTATAAAGATAAGCAACAAAAATTAGAATCGATTAATAAAGAATTAAAAACAATAGATGATTCATTAAAACGAATTTCTAATGAATTAGTTAAAAATCAAACAACGCAAACCTTTAATCAACAAACATTGAATCAATCATTAGTAGAATTAGAAAATCAAAAAAAGATTAAAGATCACTACTATGAAAACCTCTTACAGGAAGTTAACTATGAATTCTTCACGAATGAAGAAAATATGAAAAAAGATTTAAGAACACTCAATAGCCAAAATAAAAGTAATCGTCATGTCACTGATTATTTTACATCTTTACAAAATGTTTTCTTTGAACAAGCTGCTTATTTATCTGAATATCATTTGATGCATGAAATTGATGAATTAACTTATAATGTTGATGATTTATCAGGACATTTCATTATTAAAGCCAACCATCAAGGTAAAAGAATACCTTTCCATCAACTTATTCAAATACTTAATGATAATATAGAATCACAACAATTATTAGTTCAAAAGAAAGATCGTGAAATATTTGAAGAAATATTATTGAATACTATTGGTAAAAAAATTAGAACTCATATTCAATCTAGTAAACGTTGGGTGGAAAAGATGGATCATTATATGAGATCTATGAGAACAAGTAGTGGCTTAGAAATATCTTTAAAATGGCGTCCACAAAAAGCTATGGATGAAGATGAAATGGATACTTATAAACTCGTACAGTTATTAGAAAAAGATTATCGCTTGTTAAAAGATTCTGATCGTCAAAAATTATCACAACATTTTAGATTTAAAATCAATCAAGCCCGACGTTTAAGTTTAGATGATAATACGACTGCTTCTTTTCATTCGTTGGTTAGAGATGTAATGGATTATCGTCAATGGTTCCAATTTACTTTATATGGTGAAAAACCTGATGAAAAGAAAAAAGAAATCACTAAAAATGTGTTTGAAAAATATAGTGGTGGTGAGAAAGCTATGGTTATGTATGTGCCATTATTTTCAGCAGTAGCTGCTCGTTTTGAAAATGCTAGAGATGATGCACCACGTTTGATTGCTTTAGATGAAGCGTTTGCGAGAGTAGATGAAAATAATATTGGTAATATGTTTGAGCTTATTACAAAATTTGATTTTGATTATGTGATGAATTCACAATCTCTTTGGGGAGATTATGAAACATGTCCAAGTTTGGCTATTTATGAACTTTATCGTCCTTCAGGACAAAAGTTTATTTCTCATATTGCTTATGAGTGGGATGGTCAAGCTAGAAAGGTGAAATATTGATGGATGAATGTATTCAATATTTTAAACAAGTTTCTTTTAAGCGTTTTATTCATGCATGGACGCTTAAATATCAAAGTTTGGGACATTTAGGTGGTAAAATTGTTTTAAATGATTTAACGAGTGATGAACAAGAAGCTTTGGGGTTATTGTTGGGGTTGGATTTATCTGAAGGAACCTTAAATATAACATATAGTAAGTTTATGAAAGTTTGGAAACAAACGAAATTTGGTGATATAGATTTTTTGGATGTTTTAAAACAACTACAAGCTCAACCATTATTTTCAAATAATGAATTAAAAGTTATGAAACAACAAACACTAGTGAAGTTTAAACAAGACATTCTTGATACTTATAAAGATACAATGGCTTATGATTGGTTATCTTATTATTTAAATAGTGATCATCTTGTCAATAAACAAATTCTTGATAATCCTGATTATGATAGTTTGTTATGTCATGTATGTGATGCTCTTAATCATTTACCGATAAATCAAAATAGATATGAATCTTTAGCAATCTTTTCCCAAAATATAACTAAGAATCCCCATTACTTTGATGATGGTAATGCTAAAGAATTGTTGCTTAAAGGCATAGAGTATCTTTTTAATATAGACTTTAATAGAAGTGTAGAAGGCATGAATGAAACTCTATACAAAGCGGGTATATATAAAGATGACTTATCCAATTATTGTTATATATGTCATATACAACCAATTGTTATTCATCCTGCATGGAAAGCTTTTTATGATTTATATGAACCTTGGAATGTCAATTTATATAATATTCTACACATTGATGGATATTTCCCAAAAATGAATATAATTATTTTAGAAAATCCATCGGTATTTAGAAATTTATGTGATTTTATTAAAGAATATCAATTACATATTGGTTTGATATGTAGTAATGGGCAATTGAACTTTTCAACGTATCTGTTATTAGATAAACTTGATGATAGTCAATGTAATCTTTATTATGCTGGTGATTTTGATCCTGAAGGATTATTGATAGCTGATAAATTAAAGCAACGCTATCACCATTTAAAACTTTGGTGTTATGATGAGAATTATCTTTATCGTTATGGTATCAAGCAAGACAAAATAGCATCTAAACGTCAAAAGATACTTTTAAATATAAAAGATGATACATTACAAAAAATTTCTAAAACTATTTTTAAAACTAATATGTTCGCTTATCAAGAAGGTTTTATTGAAGAATATCAAAAATCTCTTATGAATTTTTCATAAGAGATTCATTTTTTTGTTGAAATTGTTTTAAGATTAGTGTATACTAATTCTTGTCACAAAACTTGCCGCATTCGTATATTGGTTATTACGTCGCCTTGCCAAGGCGAAAAGGTGGGTTCGATTCCCACATGTGGCTTTTTTTATTTTGCTAAAAAAGGATTGAAGTATATTCAATCCTTTTATAATGGCAAATCTTTTCTTTTAAATCTTACAATACCTGCAATATAACAAACTACTGCAATGACAAATAATACACCTAATTTCCATATAAACGTATCATCAACACTACTTGTACCAATAGTGGAAATAGCATCAATATCAAATAAGCTTGAAATGGTTAATTTATTAAATACAGATAATTCTTCCACACCCATACCAGTACTTACTAAGCTATCTGATCCAAATAAACCAATGAGAGAAGCTAAGAAAAACCAAACTGTTAATCCTCCACCAAAAGCCATAGAATCTCTTGAAAGTGACGCAAAACAACTTCCTGCATAGCATATTCCAGCAATCGCTTCACTTAATAAATACATACCTAGATAACTGACAATAATTCTTGTGACCTCTACTTCTTCATAGATAATAAATGAAGAAATCACTCTAGCTGCACATGTACATGCAATCATCAAAAATGGTGCAACTATTAAGTATACTGCATGAGTAATAGCTACAGCATTTCGTTTTGTAGGCGTTGATAAGACAAAGGCCATGGAACCACTATCCACTTGATTGACCATTAATGAATTCGCTACAACAACTAAAAATATCAGCATAGGAAGTATACCCATAATTGTAAAATACATCGTAGACATTAATGATGTCATATCCATATTACTCATATTACTAATCAAATCTGATGAAACACCCATTGTTTCAAACATGGTATTCATCATATCTTCAACATCTAAATCATCACCACTAAAACATCCTTGTACAGAACTCAAAGCATATACATATTCAAATTCACGGATATAAGTTTCAATAGAAACATCAGATGTTTCAAGTTCACTAATAGTAGCATTCAAATCATCGACACTTAAATCCATATCACTTTGTCCGTTGGTAAAATCAAACACTGTTTCATATAATGTCATATCATCACTACTGACAAAATCATCATATGATAATTCTGTTCCCATAGCTTCATTATATGATGCCATAATATATAAATAAGAATAAAAATCAGTTTGGGCATCAGTAACATCTTCGCCACCGTTACCACTACCCATCATACTACTTGCATAATTGATAACCACACTCATTAAACACATTACTAAGGTTATAATAATCATTAATACTAAGTTTGATTTAATATCTTGCATAATTAATGGTTTAGAAAAGAACTTGGTTGTTTTATTTTCATCCATTGATTTGAACCTCCTTATAAACATTGGTAAAATAATTTTCTAAAGTTAAATGTTTTTCTTCTAATGATTGAATATGATATAAACTAAGATTATTAAATAATTTAGTTGATTGATCTTTAGAAATATCTACACTGCATTGCATATTGTTTTTGGCAGATATTCTTACATTATCATAAAATTTGATAAAATGATTAAAATCATCCTGGTTATTAAATCTTATGGTAAATGTTTTTAAGTTACCATTTTTTAATTGATTAATATCAACTACATCAATGACATGACCGTCTTTAATAATCGCTGCCTTGTCACAAACTGTTTCTATTTCACTGAATATATGTGAAGACATAAAAATGGTTTTACCTTTTTTCTTTTCATCTAAAATGAGGTCAATAAAAACATTACGCATAAGTGGATCTAGTCCTGTTGTAGGCTCATCTAATATCAATATATCTTTATGTCCCATTAAAGCAGCGACAATTGCTGTTTTTTGTTTCATACCTTTAGACATTCTTTTTAAATCAGCTGTTGGATCTAATTGCAACATAGAAATAAGCTTGTTCATATAAGTATAATCTTTAATATTTAAATAATCAGCTTGAAGTTTTAGAAACTCACTACCTGTACTTAATCCTGGAAAAGCTATTTCTCCAGGAACATAACTCACATGATTTTTGATAATTGTAGCATCTTTCCAACAATTGTAATCCAAAATAGAACAATCACCACTTGTTGGTTTGACAAATCCCATTAAGTTTCTAATAGTTGTGGTTTTACCAGCTCCATTGATACCAATATAACCCCAAACTTCACCTTGATTAATTGTTAAGTCAATATCAAAAATACCTCTTTGATGTCCATAATCTTTCGTTAAATGGTTGATTTTTATAATAGGAGTCATTATTGCACCTCCTCAAAAGTATTTTTATTTTCATAAAATTGCATGAAATAATCCTCTAATGAGAATGGTATTTCATTAAAATCAACTATTTCTAATTGGGTTATATCAGAAATTAATTTATTGATTTGTTGATTATTGATATATATTTCCATTAATAATTGATTTTCATTAACCAATGCTTCACGATAATTCTTACTTCTAAACTTGTCCATATTCTTTTTATC
>JAJQGQ010000272.1 GCA_021200395.1 Erysipelotrichaceae bacterium | reverse complement strand
ATATAAATCTGCATATGAATTAGCCATATATTGGTTGAATGATTATTAAAATATATTAGAATTCTTTCTATACCTTTATTTATTTTCAATAATGAAAATCCAATAATAAATAATATAGCTATAAATGGTGCAATGATCATACTTTTTATAATGATATGTAATATTAAACATAAAATAATTAAAACAATTCCAATAATATTTTGTTTGCTAAGATGATTTCTTATATTGGATATAATCTTATATTTATAAAACATCATGCCGATAACATAAGCAAACTGTGTAGTACCAAATAAAACTAAAAAATTTATGATTACATCAATCAAATCAATGCCAACACTGATAGGATGAATGATTCTGAAATAATAGGTAACAAAATAAATAATTAATGACAATGTAATGACCTTTATAGAATTATTTTTATCCACTACTTTAATAATAAATGGTGAAATCAAAACTAATACTACATATATTTGTAAATACCACCATGCTCCTACATATGATAACTTGTATAGTGTAAAGTTACTAATAAAATCAAATATAGAACCAGGTATATTAGAATTATTGGTTATAAATCCCATTAGACAAGTTAATATTAGGATAATCCAGAAACGTAAAAGAAGTTTAAATATTCGTAATAAATTATCAGATAATGATATAGATTTCTTTATATACATACCATAACCAGTTAAGAAGCTATAAATAGGTACGCATATATCAAACAAGAAGGATATATAATATATAAGTGGAAATTCACTTAGTATATATATATATATATATATGGATGATAATATTCTCTAAAATCAAAGCGATTATACAAATGTAATCCCACCATAAATAATATAGCTATTCCTTTTAGCATTTTTGATTCGTTTATTGATAATTCTTTCATATTAATAATCCTCATTATTTTATTATTTAATTAATAATTTTTTTAAGTATTTTGAATGTCATTGATTATTTGATATTAGTAATTTTTTATACGTAATATTAATAATTTGATTCATAATAGTAGCTATCACAAAAGTGATACATAATACCATTACAGAATTAAAAATCCAACTATTAGTAACATTCATAAGAGAAATAGGACCAACTATAAACATATAGTGATACAAATAAACCTCAAAACTTATGTTACACAACCAGTTAATGATTTTTCCTGGTTCTTTATTATTTAGATATAATGAAATTAAGATAAAAATGCACAAAGCAGAGGCATATTGTGTATAACCTACTATAATACATTCATATAATCTGCTTCCATCAAACATAAAACGTCCTATAATACGAACACCAAATGATAAAAACATAGTCATTAAATAAATAAATCTTGGAACTTCATTAAATAAATTATCCTTATATGTTCTTCCTAAAAAATATGCAATACCATAGAAGCATACCTGATGACCTATTGTATAAATTGATACAGGTGGAAATAGTACTAACACAAATGGTATGACCAATAATACCATAACTGCATATATTCTATTTTGTTTATTATTCAAACTATCCCATATATTTGATAGCAATGGTGTACATATATAACATATGATTAAGGCTGTAATAAACCATGTCTGCTCTGCTCCTAATACACCTACATTAGCACCTTGAACTCCAAATATACATGTTATCCAGTAAAAAACTTTAAATTGCTTTTGAATAACAATGTACGCAATTGCCAAAATAATCAGAAAACATTCATAAGGTAAAAATATTCTTTTAAATCTTTTCTTATACCATTCTTTAACTGATTTAATACTTCCTTGAAGCCCAAAACAAAATGCCGAAATTATAAAAAATATTTCTACACCAATATTAAAGAACTGCGAAAGCATTTGTACATATGACGATGTGTGAGCTGAGCATAAGTGACATGCCAATATACATAAAACACTAAATGCCCTTAAATAATATATAAATATCTGTCTGTCTGTCTGTCTGTCTGTCTGTCTGTCAAACATTTTCCCCACCTTACACTCTTATTGTCAAGAAGTTTTTTTACTATTTATTTCAAACGCAATTTATCTCTTTATTGCGTTTTCCATATGATGAATAACACCAACAACAGTTGAAATAATTCAATTCAAATATTATCTCCTATTATTAGACTTTCTGCTCTTTTACTAATATTTGCTTGGCAATTATTACACCTTTATGCAGATTTACATTTTGACCTATAATAAACTCTAATCCAACAGAAATATTATAAGAATGTCCTAAATATAACCCCAACCAATCTAGTAATTATCGATTTCTAATCCATATTTCTAACATTTCTATAATGTTTCTACCTTGTTTTTTTAGAATTATCTTTACTTTTATACACTAAAATACATTATTAATATTAGGCATAAAAACATAAATCTTTAATTTATATTATAATGTAATATGACTATAAGACATAGTATAATAATATTTTGATTTATTTGTTCGACTCATTTTACTTTTAATCATCTATTTATTCTTATAAATAATGATTTTTGATAATATCCATCCAAAAGGTATACATAACATCGTCATCACCTTTTTTGGTGATTCTGAAATGAAATGATTATTTTTTGATAAAAAACTACTTGATACATAATGAATACAATCTATGATATTTCTTTTTAAAGAAGTGTTATATTGCATATAAACTTTTCTTAAAAAAGCAAATCCTTTTGGATTGTTATAATACTGTTTCCACATACTATTGGATGATCCGTCTTCTTGATATTCAACATTGCATAGTACACCATTTAATACGTACAATTTATAATCTTGGTCAATAAGAATATACTTATAATTAAGTCCTACGTATTTTTCTCCGTCAAATACTGGATATTCTGGATATTGATTGATAACATCAGTTCTATATACTAGCTTCTTATCACCTAAACCCCCTTGCTCATAATATCCTGTAAGAGTAGTTTCTTTCGAGTCTTCAGGAAAATCTTTTCCTATTACATTTCCATCAAAATCAGCATCAAGTCCTATAATACCAGCGTAACCTTTATCTCTTACTTCTGTCCATGTATCTTTTATTTTAGTAATAGCTTCAAATGCTAGTTTATCATCTGAGTCAATACATACATTAAGTTCAGTATGAATATTTTCATACGCTACATTATGAGCTGTATGCATTCCACCATTTTCTTTATATATATATTGAATTTCAAAACCGTTATCTATTTGTTGCCATTGTTTTACTAATTCTGATGTATTATCAGTTGATCCATCATCAACAATCAGCCATATAAAATCTTTGCAGTCTTGTTCGCATAAGCTTTCATATGTTCTAGGTAATATATGTGCACGATTATATGCAGGTGTAAATACTGTTATAAACGCCATCTAATCACCCACTTTTCGAATATAGAATTCCTGCAACAGTTTTGCATTTTCTTCGATATCAAAACCAGATTCAACAATCTCTTCATATGTGTTTCTACGTTCAATATCTTTTGTATGTAATATTTGTTTTGCCCAGTATTCAGGTGATTCTGATAAAGATATCTGAGTTACTAAATCTGTTTTTTTGCATTCAATAGGAACTTTGTCTGATATAAAACATGGTAATCCTGAGGCTTGTGCTTCAATAATAGATAGTGGCAATCCTTCATATAAAGAAGGCATTACAAATACATCCATAGCTTGTAATAGATCAGAGATATCAGTCCTTACTCCTGTTAGAATCACTTTATCTTTTAAAGTAAGTTTATTAATTTTCTCTTCTATTTGTAGCCTTAGGTCACCATCACCTACAAGTAATAATTTAGAATTAGGATTAATGTTCACCAATTCATTAAATATATCTAATAGAAAATCATGATTCTTTGGATATGAAAAACGTCCAACTAAACCTATGGTAAAATCGTTTTTTAGATTCAAATCTTCTCTTATTTTCATTCTAATATTAGACTTATAAATATAATCTTTTGATGATATTGCATTTCTAACAACGTGATAGTTTTTCTCTTTAAACATCCAGTCCCCAGCTTCTCTACCACACGCAAATAAGTCAGTAGCATATTTAGGAATAAATTGTCTATAAAATAATTTAATCAAATATTTTACATTTTTATCTTGACTACTTGAATGACTGTGCGCAATTCTTACAGATATCTCAGCTTTTTTGGCTACTTTTAAAACAATTGCACTTAAACAGTCTTGATGAACATGTACAATTTTATATTCTTTATGTTGTTTAAAAAATGAATCTAATTGTTTACGGTAATTCAAACTTAACGGATTCAATTTAGGTAAATGATATATTTTACCACCTAATGATAATATTTCACTATCATAATCAGCTTCAAAATCTCGATGAACCAAAAAATCAAATTGAATCTTATCTCTATCTATATGTCTGTAATAATTCATCAGCATTGTTTCCAGTCCACCTCTACCCATATAAGTAACTACATGGAGAACTCTTATTGGCTCAATCATATGACTTCTCCTATAAATTGAGTAATAGATTTACGATTATATCCTGTATCAAATCCATTATTGTCATACAAATAGAATCCACTGAAACATAACGTTGCAACCATTAAAACCATAGCTACAGACCTTTTTGTAAATAACTGTCTTATGATCCATGGCATCGAACAAATCATTCCTATTTGGAAATAATTTCCTGCTCTACCAAACATATTCGCACCATTCATCGTCCCTAACAACATAAACATTAAACTAACGATACTCATTTGAATAAAAATACTATTTTTTCTATCAATATCATTATTTATTCTACCTTTAAATAATAATGACGTTATAGGTACAATTGAATATACAGCTACTCTTAAAATATTCATTTGATTACTATCAAAAACTTCTTCTACAGGAATATCTTTACCTACTTGATCAGCTACTTCTAACATTGATGTAATTGTACTTTGAAAAGTCATCATAATAAAGATAGTAACTGCTATTAATATTAAAGTTTGAACAGACCAAGGTTTTGTATCAAGTAATGGTAAAAATAAAAATAGCCAAGCATACGTATGTATGAGTCCTGCAATGAATACAATAATATAAAATTTCACATAATGCTTATCAAACAATTGATTTAAAGCTAGTGTTAGTATTGACATTGTTAGTATTTGTTTTTGAGCTGCTATAGAAAGCATTAGTGTTCCTAAACACACATAAATAAATATAGAAAATGCAAAGTTTTCAATATCGGTATTTTTCTTGATAAAATCAAGAAATAAATAATTAACGATAATAGCACTTATCATAAAGAAAATAGTATAGTTGTCAGTAAACGTTCTAATGAGTGCTTGATATCCATAAAACAATGGATTATTCAACAAATCCAAATTATCACTGTTAGAGATAAAATCTCCTATTGTCTCAGAATTCACAAAACCATTAATATAGTTAGATGTATCATTATAGCTTGTTCTAAGTCCTGCAAATAAAACCAAGAATATAAACAATAATACAAGATAAATATCCCATGATTTCTTACCTGTATACATAGATTGTCTTTGTGATAAATAAGCTAAACCTGTAATGATTATTAATAAGCCTAAAATCATCCTCATGGTATCAACTCCTTATACGTCTCTTCTACAACCTTTTCCTTATCAAAAACATCTTCCATTAACTTTCTAGCATTAATACCCATCTGTATCTTCTTATCCAAAGATAACAAATAAAACTGATTCACCTTATTAAACAAATCTTCTTTATTTTTAACTTCTACAAGATAACCACTTTCATTATCTATAATACCTTCCTTACATCCAGGTATATCTGATACAATTACAGGTCTACCCATAGCTGATGCTTCTAATATGGTATTAGCCATACCTTCATGATATGAAGGTAATAGTAAACAATGAGAATTGATAATATATGGTCTCACATCTTGTTGAAATCCATGAAAGTTAATAATACCATCTTGATGTAATTGTTCTAGAGTTTCCTTATACTCATCTTCAAAAAAACCAACCAAATCAAATACAACCTTATCATGATATAATTCTTTCATTTTTTTAGCAGTATAGATGATTTCATCTATACCCTTTTCTTTCATAATTCTTCCAACAAATATATAATGTATCACATCATCCTTAGGATAATCATGAAAAGCATAATGTTGTAGGTTAACACCTGCACCATTAAGTACTTTTATCTTATTAATAGAAACAATGTTTCTATCAATAAATTCTTGAGCGTTTCCTTTGTTTTCAAAGAAAACCTTCTTTACTTTCTTTAATGCACACTTATATAACATCGTCACAAACCATGCGAGCCTCTTACTCTCAAAAGCTGTTCCTAGTCCTTGTACATTACAATAATATGGAATACCTAAACTCTGACATACCAATCCCCCATAAACATTAGGTTTTATCGAATATGTCATCACTAAATCAGGTTTCTCTTCTTTTAATAGTCTTCTATATGTTCTCATTAACTTCAAATCAGTCAACGGATTAATACCTCTTCTATCAATATCAGTATGAATACATTTACAACCATCAAAATCATTCTCATGACCCACAAAAGGCATCAATAAAGTCACTTCATTATCCTCTTGTAACCTATGTATAAGCTCTCTTCTAAACTGATATAACATATAAGAATGATTCGTGATAATCACAATCTTCACTCACTATCACCTAAACTTCCTGTACCACCTTCAACAACACCCTCTGATTTTGCAACCACACCAATGGTCATTAAGAAACATTTCACATCCAACATGAAACTTAGATGTTGAACATAATAGCCATCAAGTTTGGCTTTGTAGTCGATTTCTAATTCATCCCTCCCATGAATTTGGGCCCACCCAGTGAGACCTGGTCTTATGTTATTGGCGTGATAGTAATCACGTTTTTCTATAAGATCATATTGGTTATATAAAGCGGGACGAGGGCCTACAATGGACATATCTCCTTTGAGGATATTGATGATTTGAGGAAGTTCATCAATAGATGTTTTTCTCATGAAGGCACCCCATTTACTCATCATGATAGATGGATCAGAAAGTAAGTGTGTGGGAACGTCATGAGGAGCATCAACTCTCATGGAACGAAATTTATAGATATAGAAATATGTCTTATCTTTACCTACTCTTTTTTGTTTAAATAGAACAGGTCCAGGTGTATCGAGTTTTGTTATGAAGGCAAATAGTAATAGAAAAGGCCATAATACAATGAGTCCACATAATGAAAGAATCACATCAATGAGTCTTTTGATATATTTTCTATACATTTTATTTTCCTCCATCTATATAAGGTTGATATGTAGGTACAATCTTATGAACCAATTCTTTGATATCACCTTCTTCCATATTTGCATGAAGACGTAATTCTCTAAGTTCTTTAAAGAAATACGTTTCATCAAACTCTATTGGATGACCAATAAAAATACTATTGTTTTGGGTCTTCTGTAAACCTTCCTCATTCATCAAAAGCTCCTCATAAAGCTTTTCACCTGGTCTAAGACCAGTATAAACAATGGGAATGTCAACGTCTGGTGTGTATCCTGATAATTTGATAAGATTTCTTGCGAGATCATCAATCTTTACAGGTTCACCCATATCCAAAACAAATATCTCTCCACCTTTAGCATATACACCAGCTTGCATCACTAGTGATACAGCTTCAGGAATGGTCATAAAATAACGGATAATGTTTTTATCAGTCACAGTAACTGGTCCACCTTGTTCTATTTGTTTCTTAAACAAAGGAATAACGGAACCATTGGAACCTAAAACATTACCAAATCTTACCGCTGCAAAAATTGTCTCTGATTTCTTACTATAAGCTTGTATAATCATTTCACAAATACGTTTGGTAGCACCCATAATATTTGTTGGATTCACAGCTTTATCAGTAGAAATCTGAACAAAATGACTAACTCCATATTTATCAGCAGCTTTCACTAAATTCAATGTCCCAAAGACATTGTTTTTAATTGCTTCATTGGGACTATCTTCCATCAATGGCACATGTTTATGTGCCGCTGCATGATAAACAATATCAGGTCTAAATTCATCAAATAATTTATCTATCTTACCGTTGTCTCTTATAGAGGCAATCCTTACAGCCAAATTTAAATCAGGATAATTATGTAACAACTCCATCTGTATGTTGTAGGCATTATTCTCATAAATATCCACTATCACCAATTGCTTTGGATCTCTTGCAGCGACCTGTCTTGCAAGTTCGCTACCAATACTTCCTCCACCACCAGTAATCATAATCACCTTATCCTTGATATAACCACCAATCTGATCAATATCAACATCTATAGGATCTCTACCAAGTAAATCCTCTATCTCCACATCTCTCAGCTTTGATATACTCACTTCTCCAGACATCATCTGATAAATACCAGGTAATATCTTTAACTGACATCCTGTTGTTTCACATATCTTCACAATATCACTGCGATCCTTCGGCATAGCCGAAGGCATTGCTATATATATTTCTGTCACTTCGTATTTTTTCACATTGTCGATAATCGTATCACGATTACCAACAATAGGTACGTTATTCATATATTTGCCTTTTTTGACTGGATCATCATCAATCAAACAAACAACCTTTTGATTCACATGACTACTCAACAATGTTTCTCTTAACAAGATATTGCCTGCTTCTCCAGCACCAACAATCATAATTTTATTATCAATACTCATTTTTGAATTATTCTTTATCGACCTCAAATTACGATAAGAAAAACGAGTAAAACTACATAATATCAACAAAACCATTGGTTCCATTACATACCATGATCTAGGTATTACAATACTTAATGCTAAAGCGAAAACCATCACTTTTATAAAAGCACACGTAACAATCGCAAATATCATTTCTCTAAGCTCTGGCATTGAAGCAAACGTCCATAAACTCTTATATAACTTAAAAAAATGAAAAACACCCAAAGTAATAACTATATCCAACCAAATCCAAGGTACATAGTTAAACCATAACTCCCAATCCATTTGAAATTCCATACGTATAAACATAGCTAAAAACGATGCCAACACCACAAAAATAGCATCTGCTATAGCTAATAAAATCATACGATAAAACATCTTGAAATCATCTTTAATTATATTCAATCTATCACTTCCCCATCAATTACCCAAACTATATCTATAAATCAGGCTGTATCTTATACATCTGACTTCTCATATTATCCATACCCTCATGATAATTATTATCTATAGTAATCTCTATCTTCGACATACCTAACATATTCAATATAGACTTCACATTCATATTATTATTAATACACTTATTCTTACATGTATTTCTTAATACTGAATAATTCACATCAAAACCTAATTCCTTACCTAACTTCTTAAGCTTACTTTGATACAATCTATTTTCAGACAACTTTGTTGTACGACTCAACAAATAATATTCACCATCTTCATCACCGATATATTTTCTTAAATAATCAACTATGAATGGCAGTAAAACGACTTGTCGTTTTTCTGGCCATGTTAGTTCTATGGTATGAAATAATGTTTTTGAATCATTATTGAGATAATTAACATTTCTCTGAGACTTCTTATTAACATCAATATATCCTTCATCTAAATGAACATCTTGAATCTGTAAAGAACATATCTCAGAACATCTCAATCCTGCATATAATGCTAATAATATAGAAACACTCAAAGCATTCAAATGATACATACAATACTGATACAATAAGCTTTCCTCTTCTTCACCTAACGTATCAACTGACTTCTTAGAATTCTCCACATGGAAACTAATCTTATTAAAATTCAATGGTCTACAATTATAATATTCCACTGCATACTCATATACAGAACAAATAGTAATCCTAATAAAATTAATCGTACTATTAGAAAGATTCTTATCATATTGAGCATATAAATAATCTGTAATCTGTTTTTCATCTAAACTAGAAAAAGGATGTGTTCTATAAAATGGAATAACATATTTATTAATAGCCTTTTCATATTTTTCATAAGTAATTGTTTTGACTGTTTTTTCTTTAGTTTTTAGCCATTCATGGCATACCTGACTAACATTGATCATTGTATTTTTCTCCTTCCATTTTATTTGTTTATAGCAACTGTCAAAAAGTATACTTTTTGACAGTTGCAATGAACAATTTTATGAAATTCACGCATTGTTATTAATCAAACGATGAGGGTATTTTTTCGGAGAATTTTCATTATTTTTACGTGAATTTGATAAGATTTCATTGAATTTTACTAGGGTTTTTGTTATCATAGGTCGTGAAAATAAACACTGTCAAAAAGTATACTTTTTGACAGTGTTTTTCGTTATTTTTTCGAATTTTTTGGAATTTATTTGGCTTTAGCATATTTATGATTTGTTAATTGTTAATAAAATATTTAAAAGCATTAACTAATTATACTATATGCAAATATTTGGCAAAAATAGGACATTTTGACATATTGACAGTATATCGTGTATACATTATAGTCAAAATAATGTATACACG
>JAJQGQ010000011.1:6709-10500 GCA_021200395.1 Erysipelotrichaceae bacterium | reverse complement strand
GATTTGGGAATTTTGTATGTAATTTAAAAAAATATGCCAATTCATCCCGCTACTATAGTAGCAGGCTTTCTTGGCACTTCTTTAAGTAAACCATATCCTGAATATACAGTATATAAGGATGCAATAAGATTGACATTGTATAGTGCTACTGATGATGAAAATTTTGTAAGATTTATAGCTGAAACTCAGGATAAGAGAATAAAATCATTTTCATTATCTGAACTCATGATATTACGATATTTATATGATAATAAAGATATTTCTTTATCAAAAGCTTCTGAATTGACCCAATTACCTATAAGTGAGGTTAAAAGCAGTTTAAGAGTTTTAGAAAATGAGAATTTTATCGAATTATCTGGAAGAGTATATATGTTTACTTCTGCTGTTTATGAAAAGTTAAAAACTGATATTAAATATGTTCAGGACAAGTCAGTAACGTATTTGAAAGCTAAGGATTTGATCTTAGAATATTTATCAACTCATGAAAGTATAAATAATGAAACTATAAGGAGATTATGTCGTTGTACAGGGAAACAAGCAAGTTATTATACGAAGAAATTAAGAGACGAAGAAATTTTGGAAATGATAGGTGAAAGTCGAGCAGCTAAATATATTAAAAAAATCTAGGAGCAAAATTGTGTCTAATTTGTGTCTAATTATTATAATTTTATGCCTAATTAGGCATAAAATTGTATATAGCAAATTCTTCAGTAGAAGGAAAAGGAAACTGATTATGTCAGTTTCCTTTAATGATATATTAGGACATGAGATATATCATCGAAGAGAGAAAATTTTTGAAAAAATTATTAACTTTGTAAGAAATCGTTTCTTACGATTATTAATATACCAATGATTTATCTTTGTTTTACAAAATAATTGTGTTATATTATGGAATGTGGTGAAAGATAATGAAGATAGGTCAAGTTGAATTAAAGAATAGAATCATTATGGCACCAATGGCTGGTGTAACTAATGTGGCATTTCGTAAGATGATAAAAGAATTTGGTGCCAGTTTGGTTGTTAGTGAAATGGTAAGTGATAAAGCATTATATTATGGTAATCAAAAAACAATAGATATGTTACAAGTGGATGAAGATGAACATCCTGTGAGTATACAAATTTTTGGTGGAGAAGTAGAATCTATGGTTATGGCTGCTAAGTTTGTAGATAAACATTCTAATTGTGACATCATAGATATTAATATGGGATGTCCTGTTAATAAGGTATTGAAAGCTCATGCAGGAAGTTATTTATTACAATATCCTGATTTGATATATGATATTGTTAGTCATGTTGTTGAAGCAGTGGATAAACCAGTGACTGTAAAGATGAGACTAGGTTATGATGCCCATTCTATTAATTGCGTTGAAATAGCTCAAATTGTTGAAAAAGCAGGTGCAAGTGCCGTTGCCTTGCATGCTAGAACACGTTCACAAATGTATGAAGGACAGGCTGATTGGTCCTATATAAAAAAAGTAAAAGATGCTGTATCTATTCCTGTAATAGGTAATGGTGATGTTAAAACAGCGTTAGATGCTTCACGTATGTTAGAGGAAACAGGATGTGATGCGGTAATGGTGGGGAGAGCTGCTCTAGGGAATCCTTGGGTTATTAAACAAATGGTCTCTTATGTGGAAGAAGGTATTTTGTTGGAAGAACCTACATTTGATGAAAAAATTAATCAATGTTTGGGACATGCCCAAAGATTGATGGCTATGGAAGGTGAAAAGAATGCTATGCGACAAATGCGAGGGCATGCTCCATGGTATATGAAAGGTTTAAAGTCTTCGGCACAAATTAAGAATGCTTTATCAAGAATTGATACTTATCAACAATTAGAAAGTATTTTAGAAGGTTATCGTTATTATTTACATACTGGTGATATGATGAAATTAAAGGAGATATTATGAAGTTAAATATTAATAATTTTAGAGAATTAAGTGGATATACGAATAAAGATGGAAAAACAATGAAATCAGGTAAAATATTTAGAGGTGCAGCTTTAGATCAAATTACTGATGAAGAAGCAACTTATATGGAGGATACTTTAGGTATTCGTTATATTTTAGATTATCGTGATGAAGGAGAAGCTCATTTAACACCAGATTATCATTTCTCTAAAGCTAGTTATGAACGTATTTCTGCTCTTCATATTGATGATCAAGAAGGCTTTGATTTTGGTAATATGATGTCAGGAAAAATGACAGTTGCAAAATTAAAAGGGATGTTAGAATATTTGCAATTAGGTTATAAGTATATGCCTTTTAATAATGATGCTTATAAACGTTTATTTGAAATATTACTAGAAGATAATGGTCATATATATTTTCATTGCTCTGCTGGAAAAGATCGTACAGGTGTAAGTGCTTTTTTGATTATGATGGCCTTGGGTATGAGTGAAGAAGATGGAGTTAAGGAATATATGAAGTCCAATGATTATTTAAAATCATATGTGGTTAATTTCTATAAAGAACATCCATCAGCACATTTAGTTAAAAAGTATGTAGATAAGTTATTGTTTGTACAGGAAGAGAATATTCGTTTGGTTATTAAAACTATGCATGATAAATATCCTTCATATGAAGAATATTTTGAAAAAGAACTCAATGTTGATCAAACGAAATTATTAAGATTAAAAGAGATATATCTTGATTAAGATATATCTTTATTACTATCTATAAATATTTTCGCAAAATCCTCAAAAGTAAAACTACTCATATTGTGAGCATCACAAACCTTGTTGAAGAAACAACTAGGTATCTCATTAAGTTTTAAATTTTTTGCAATACATGGGGTACATCCTTTATCATGATTAGTGGGATGCATTGGACAACTTAAATCCTGACAAGTACAAAAATGTTTCATCATATCCTCCTAGAAAAAACAATCAATATCATTATCTAAAAATATTTGTTGATATTCTATTAAGTCTTCATTATGTAAGGCTTTTTTATTTTTATATGTATATTTACGATTAAGTAGTTCATACTTCTTTTCACCAAACTGATGAAATGGTAATAATTGAACACGTTTTGCACCAACTTCTTTTAATAAAGATGCAATACCTTTGGCATCATCTAGTGAATCATTAAAATCTGGAATAACAGGTATTCTAGGTAAAATCTCGATACCTTGTTCAATAGCCCATTTAAGATTAGAAATAATCAAATCATTATAAACACCAGTACCTTCAAAATGCTTTAATGAATCATAATGTTTCATATCAAACAACAATAAATCAAAACGTGGTGCTAAATCATGAAATATATCAGGTTGAATATAACCAGTTGTTTCAATAGCTAAATGAATATCATGTTCTTTTAACTTTGTCGTGAGTGATCGAATAAAATCAGGTTGACTCATACCTTCACCACCAGATATTGTTACACCACCATTGGATTCTTCATAAAAATCTTTGTCTTGTAAACAAACATTCACAACCTCATCCACACTTTTATATTCACCTTCATAACTTAAAGCCTCTTGTAAACAATTATGCACACAAGACAAACAACCAACACATTTTGATGTATCGATATGAATACGATTATTATGAATAATGGCTTGTTTAGGACATGTGTGAACACATGTTAAGCAATGCACACATTTGTTACTATCATAAAGTATTTGTACATAATCTAATTGAGATTCAGGATTAGAGCACCACTTACATTTTAGGGGACAACCTTTTAAAAAGACAGTTGTTCTTACTCCTGGACCATCATGTATACTAAATTTTTGAATATTAAAAACCAGACCTTTTTCCATAATTGACTCCTTTTGTCTATATT
>JAJQGQ010000011.1:0-6699 GCA_021200395.1 Erysipelotrichaceae bacterium | reverse complement strand
TTGTTGTAAAGTTTCAAATGAAATAAAAATATATTTCAATTGACAAAATAATTATTCATGATATACTTGAATTATGGAGGATTAAACAATGGAAAATACTGAACATTTTGGAAAATTAACAGATAGAATGAATCATTTTAGAGATCAAGTATTAGATGAAAAACCATATATTGATGCTACTAGAGCATTATTAGTCACTGAATCATATAAAGAAAATCAAAATCAGCCCGCAGTCATGAAACGTGCTTTAATGTTAAAGAATATTTTAGAAAAGATGCCTATTTATATCGAAGATGATACTTTGATTGTAGGAAATCAAGCATCATCTAACAGAGATGCACCAATATTTCCTGAATATACTATGGAATTTGTGATGGATGAATTGGATTTGTTTGAAAAAAGAGATGGAGACGTATTCTATATTACTGAGGAAACAAAAGATCAATTAAGATCAATTGCACCATTTTGGGAAAATACTAATTTAAGAAGTAAGGGTGGTGCATTGTTACCTGAAGAAGTGAATGTGTTTATGGAAACAGGTTTCTTTGGTATGGAAGGTAAATTGAATTCAGGGGATGCTCATTTAGCCGTTGATTATCAACAAGTATTAGAAGGTGGATTAAAATCTTATGAAGAAAGAACGAAAAAGTTAAAGTCTGAACTTGATTTATGTATACCAGAAAATATTGATAAGTATCAATTTTATAAAGCGGTATTAATTGTGATAGATGCAGTTAAGACTTTTGCCCATAGATTCTCTGTTTTAGCTTTAGAGTTATCTCAAGGGGCTAATGAACAAAGAAAAGCAGAGTTATTAGAAATCAGTCGTATTTGTGATAAGGTTCCTTATGAAGGTGCAAAAACATTTAAAGAAGCCATTCAATCTACATGGTTTATACAACTTATCTTACAAATAGAATCTAATGGACATTCTTTATCTTATGGACGTTTTGATCAATATATTTATCCTTATTATAAACATGATAAAGATTTAGATTTAATTAGTGATGATGAAGTATTAGAAATATTATCCAACCTTTGGATTAAAACTTTAACCATCAATAAAGTAAGAAGTCAGGCTCATACTTTCTCTAGTGCAGGTAGTCCAATGTATCAAAATGTGACAATCGGAGGACAAACACCTGATAAAAAAGATGCTGTTAATGAATTATCTTATTTAGTATTAAAATCTGTAGCGCAAACAAGATTAACACAACCAAATTTAACTGTAAGATATCATAAAAACATGCCAAAAGCTTTCTTGGATGAATGTATTGAAGTCATGAAATTAGGTTTTGGTATGCCAGCGTTTAATTCTGATGAAGTTATTATTCCTTCATTTATTGAAAAAGGTGTTAAAGAAGAAGATGCATATAACTATTCAGCTATTGGATGCGTTGAAACAGCTGTACCAGGTAAATGGGGTTATCGTTGCACGGGTATGAGTTATATGAATTTCCCTAGAATATTATTAATTGCGATGAATGATGGTATTGATGTGACTACAGGTAAGAGATTTGTAGAAGGTTGTGGTCATTTTACAGAAATGAAGTCATATGATGAATTGTTGCATGCTATAGAAAAGACTATGCGTGAATTAACACGTATGAGTGTCATTGTAGAAAACGCCATTGATTTAGCACTGGAAAGAGATGTACCGGATGTTTTATGTTCTGCTTTAACACAGGATTGTATTGGTAGAGGTAAAACAATTAAAGAAGGTGGTGCAATCTATGATTTTATTTCTGGTTTACAAGTTGGTATTGCCAATATGGCAGATAGCTTAGCAGCTATTAAAAAACTTGTCTTTGAAGAACATAAAATCACCACAACACAGCTTTGGGATGCTTTGCAAGATGATTTTACAAGTGAAGAAAACCAAAGAATTCAACATATGTTGATAAATGATGCACCTAAATATGGTAATGACAATGATGAAGTGGATAATTTGGTTGTTGAAGTATATAACTATTATATTGATGAAATGAAGAAATATCCAAATACAAGATACAATCGTGGACCAATTGGTGGTATTCGTTATGCAGGTACATCATCTATTTCAGCTAATGTGGGACAAGGTTATGGTACGATGGCTACACCAGATGGTCGTAAAGCTAAAACACCTCTAGCTGAAGGCTGCTCTCCAGCTCA
The DNA here is from genome assembly GCA_021200395.1 of Erysipelotrichaceae bacterium. Taxonomy (GTDB): domain Bacteria; phylum Bacillota_I; class Bacilli_A; order Erysipelotrichales; family Coprobacillaceae; genus JAJQDJ01. Next base: position 4,548 of record JAJQGQ010000011.1, on the reverse strand, counting down.
TGCTATGGATAAGAATGGACCAACTGCTGTTTTCAAATCTGTTTCAAAATTACCAACTCATGAAATAACAGGAGGGGTATTGCTAAATCAAAAAGTAACACCACAAATGTTGTCAACGGAAGAAAATAAAGAAAAACTAGAAATGATTATTAAGACATTCTTTAATCGTTTAGATGGTTATCATGTTCAATACAATGTTGTTTCTAGAGATACTTTAATAGATGCTCAAAAACATCCAGAAAAACATCGTGATTTAATCGTCAGAGTAGCTGGTTATTCTGCATTCTTCAATGTATTATCAAAAGCGACTCAAGATGATATTATTGGTCGTACAGAACAAACACTCTAAAAGCTCTTTGAGCTTTTTTTGATGCTTCGACATTTTCAATAAAAGATATATAAAATTTCATAGAAGTGTGTTATAATACACACAATGAGTTGAGAAATGCAGGGTACTTATGTGCCCTCATTGTGCCTAAGATGAAATAATGAAAATATATTGTGGGAGGTTGAAGGATGTCTAAAGTTATAGCTGTTACAAATCAAAAGGGTGGTGTTGGTAAAACCACAACAAGTGTGAATTTAGCAGCAGCACTTGCATATATGGGTAAAAAAGTATTATTAATTGATATTGATCCTCAAGCTAATGCAACACAAGGTATTGGTGTTGATCGTTCAGCTTTAGAGTTAACAGTCTATGATGCGATTATTGATGGTACACCTCTTAAAGATATTATTATCAAATCTAATGTTGAAGGATTAGATATTGTTCCTGCAAATATTGATTTAGCAGGCGTAGAAATAGAATTATCACAAGTGAAAACAGGACGTGAACAAAGATTAAAATTTGTTTTAGATAATGAAAAAAATCATTATGATTATGTTATTATTGATTGCCCTCCTGCTTTAGGATTACTGAATACCAATGCTTTAACAGCTGCTGATACAGTTTTAATACCAGTTCAATGTGAATATTATGCACTAGAAGGATTAACACAATTATTAAATACTATTTTATTAACACAAAAAACATTTAATAGAAAACTAACAATCGAAGGTGTCTTATTAACCATGCTTGATGCACGTACCAATTTAGGTATTGAAGTATCACAAGAAGTAAGAAAGTATTTTAAAGAAAAGGTTTATGATGTCGTCATACCTAGAAATATTAAATTATCAGAAGCACCTTCTGAAGGATTAAATATATTTGATTATGATAAAAGCTCACAAGGAGCGATTGCTTATTCTAAATTAGCTAAGGAAGTGGTGAAACGCAATGGCTAAAACAAAGAAAAACTCTGGTTTAGGAAAAGGTTTAGATGCTATTTTTGGTGATGGTGCTACAGGTGGCGATCTTCAGTCAATGATTAATGCTATAGACAACAATGCTGAATCACTGACTCAAGAACAAATTCCTGTAACAGACATTCGCCCCAATCCTTATCAACCTAGAAAACATTTTGATGAAGAAAAATTGGAAGAATTAGCTCAATCTATAAGAGAACATGGTATATTTCAACCACTTATATTAAAGAAATCTATACAAGGTTATGATATTGTTGCAGGTGAAAGAAGATATCGTGCAGCTTGTATGGTTGGTTTAGAAACAGTCCCAGCGATACTTGTAGAGTTTACTGATGATCAAATGTTAGAAATAGCATTATTAGAGAATATTCAAAGAGAAGATTTGAATGCTATAGAAGAAGCTCAAGCTTATCAAACAATGATGCAAAAGCTTCATTTAACACAAGAAGAATTAGCCAAACGTGTAGGTAAATCAAGAGCTCATGTGGCTAATACTGTCAGATTGCTGAAAATGCCTGAACAGCTTCAAAATTATGTCCTTGATGGTAAACTAACAATGGGTCACATTCGACCTTTGATTACGATTGATACGGATAAAGCATTAGACTTAGCGCAAAAAGCTATTGATGAAAAAATGTCTGTAAGACAAGTTGAAGATAAAGTAAAAGGTATTAAACTTCAAGAAGCTAAAGCTAATAAACCAAAACAACCACAACCAAAAGAATATACATATGTTGAAGGTTTATTAAGAAAGAAATATCGTACAAAAATCAAAGTTGATGAAAAATCAATCACTATTAAATATACAAATACAGATGATTTAAATCGTATTTTAGAATTAATGGGTGTTATCGAAGAAAGCAATGAATAATTGCTTTTTTTATGCTATAATTTTTTTATGGGAAAGAAGGGATAGCATGAAGTTTTTGGTATTAGATGATGATATCTTTTTTGCACACCTTTTAGCAGATATGATACAACAATATTTTGATAATAGTCAGGTTGATATATTGACACACATAGATAAAAGCATTGATATTGAATCATATGATGCTTTCTTTTTAGATATCGAATTAAACAATGAAAATGGCTATGACTATGCATCCTATATAAATGATTCATTATCATCTTATAAACCTATTATCTTTGTGACATCACATACAGAACTATGGAAAGAAAGCTTTACATATCGACCTTTCTGGTATATTGATAAAGCCCACTATGAAGAAGAACTTACTAAAATGTTTAAAGAATTACAAAAAGAATTAACTGCTAAAGATATCATAACCATTAAATATCAAGATATTCTAACACCTATCCCTTTAAAAAATATTATCTATATTCATAAAGAAATCAATAACTTATATATACATACGACATCTCAAACATATAAAATATATCAAACTCTTAAAGTCTTCTCACAACAACTCAATAATCAATTCATAAAAATCAATTCAGGTATGATTGTGAATAAGAACTATATAAAAGAATACAACAAGAAAACGAGTGAAATAATCTTAACTAATAACACACTATTACCTGTTAGTCGTTCATTACGAAAAAATATCATTAATCAGGTGAATAACTTATGAAATACTATAAACATATCATTGTATTTCTTATTACTTTTATATTAGGAATACTTATTTATCAAACAAGATATACTACCATTGAATCAGAAATGATAGATTCTAATGGATATATTCTCACATCCGATACATCATTAACCCAAACACAAATCAATGAATTATTAGCTATTGATGGTATTGATCATGTCGATACAAATTATCACATTGTACTTAATACAGATGACATAACTATTTCTATCTATGATAAAGATAATCATTTGATTAAACAAACATCAAGTATTTATTATGAAGATCATTATGATATTGTATCTGATACATCTTTTATTATTCAATCCTATTATTCTTATCAAAATATACAACATAATAATGAACCTATTTCTGGTACATATATTGATGCCAATTTTGAAAATATCTTTGATTATGAAATCAATGATGAAATATTACAATTATCAGGTAATCTCAATAATAACATTGATCATATAGAATTCAATATTGATGGTACACTCTTATCACGGGAATATAGTCTTTATGATGATAGCTATAATACGATATGTATTTATATGCCCACATCTTATATAGAAAACATATTCAATCAATACAACATTCAAAATAACAATAATGAATATTATCTAGATATTGAAAATGGTCAAGAAATCAATGTTTATAAAGCTATACAATCATTAGATTCTTCATATCAACTAACTATGATGAATGGTGGCACATTGACTTATCAACAAGAAAACATCATAGAAATAACATTATATGGTTTGATTATAGGTATATTTGTATGTATGTTTACAAGATTATTTATTAATGTAGAGTATTATCAATATTTTATTCCTATCATAATTATATTATCAATGTTATTTTATTATCTTGATATACCGATTCGTTTTATTTATATAGCTGTATTTTTATATATTATATATGCTTCTAAAGATGAATTCTATAAAACACTATTTATATCTATTTTAACACTAAGTCTAATAGAAGTTAGTCATGGTATGGCAACAACTACAACAACCATTTTAGTAAACTATAACAGTTTATTTGTATATGGTAGTAGTTACTATTATCCATGTATATATTTAATAGATGCACTCATATTACTTGTTGATTATTTTATTTTTCATTTTATGGATGAAGATTATAGAAAAGCATCATATAAAGATTTGTTTTGGTTCTTTATGGTTTGTTTATTAGTCAATGTATTTGAAATGATGATTGTTAATTATACAGATACTGTCAGTTTAATATCCAATATGTATGGATTACCACTGGTGTTATTTGTAGAAATCATTCTTATCCTGTTTGTCATACTCACAAGAAGTCTGAAGAAAACAAGAGCAGAGCTTATAGAACAAGAAGTGAAAAATTATACATCTTCATTAAGTAGTGCAGTTATGAAGAATATAGAAGAAAGTTATAAGGGTAATCGTCAACTAAGACATGATCTTAATAATCATTTACTAGCTATTGAATTAAGAATAAAACATGGAAATCAACAAAATGCATTAGATTATATTCATCAGATTTCTTCTAAAGTATCTCAAGCTAAAGTTATTCAAACAGATAATGATACATTAAATTATCTTATTAACTCTAAAATAACACTTCATAATGATATAGATTTTAGTTATCGTATTGAAACATC
>JAJQGQ010000042.1 GCA_021200395.1 Erysipelotrichaceae bacterium | reverse complement strand
GTATTACCAATAGTTTCTTTAAAAAATCACAAATAATGATGTATAATAATCTACAAAAAATAGAAAAAAATAAAAAACCAGAATTTATAGTCAATGGTTTATAGGAGGCTTATATGATAAATCAACAATATAAAGACATGTTAAATGCTAGATCACCTATAAGAAGCTTTTCTGAATATGCAACAAAACGTGCTCAAGAAATAGGTTATGAAAATGTATTTGATTATAGCTTAGGTAATCCTTCTCAACCTGTTCCAAATGCTTATACGGAACATACGATAGATGTATTAAATAACATACCATCTAATGAACTACATGGTTATTCACCTACATTAGGCTTACCTTCATATAAAGAAAAAATAGCACAATCATTAAATAAAAGATTTGGTATAAATTATAAAGCTGAGCATATATTTCCTACTGCTGGAGCAGCAAGTGCAATTGCTCATGCAATGCGTGCAGTATCTAAACCAGGAGATGAAATTATTACTTTTGCACCATATTTTTTAGAATATCAATTATATACTGCTCCTACAGGAGCTAAACTAGTTGTTGTAGATGCTGATACATCATCTTTTCAGATTAATTTTGATCAATTTGAACAATTAATTAATGAAAAAACATCAGCTGTACTTATCAATACACCTAATAATCCTTCTGGTGCTGTTTATAGTGAAGAAACAATAAAAAAATTAGCACATATATTAGAATTGAAACAAAAGGAATATAATCATGAAATATTTATTATTTCTGATGAACCTTATAGAGAAATTGTTTTTGATAATAAAACAGTACCTTATGTAGCAAAATATTATGACAATACATTGACTTGTTATAGTTATTCTAAATCATTATCCTTACCAGGAGAAAGAATTGGTTATGTTGCTGTTAATCCAAATGCTAAAGATAGTGAATATTTGGTTCCTATGATGGGTCAAATATCAAGAGGTTTAGGACATAATAATCCATCTGCTTTAATTATGAGAGGTGTTGAAGATGTTTGTGATATAACATGTGATATGTCTGTTTATGAAACAAATATGAATTTGATATATGATAAATTAATTGAATTAGGTTTTGAAGTTATAAGACCTGGAGGAACATTTTATATTTTTCCTAAAGCTTTAGAAGAAGATGCTAATGCATTTTGTCAAAAAGCTTTAAAGTATGATCTTATATTTGTACCTAGTGATGCTTTTGGTGTGAAAGGTTATTTTAGAATGGCTTATTGTATTGATACGGATAAAGTTAAACGTTCTTTAAAAGCATTGGAAAGATTTGTGAAAGAGGAATATTAATAATATTAGAAAGTGGGGATATAATGAATCAAATATTTATTACAGGGGATATTCATGGATCTATAGACATACAAAAGTTAAATACAACTAATTTTCCAGAAGGGAAAACATTAACAAAAGATGATTATGTTATTATTTGTGGTGATTTTGGATTAGTTTGGGGTGGAGATAATGCAAAACATGATAAATGGTGGCAACAATGGTTGGATGAAAAACCATGGACAACATTATTTGTTGATGGTAATCATGAAAATCATGAATTATTAAGTAGTTATCCAGTGAGTTATTGGCATGGTGGTCAAGTTCATAAAATTAATGATAGTATTATTCATTTAATGCGTGGAGAGTATTTTAATATAGGTGATTATACGTTTTTTACATTTGGTGGAGCTTTTTCACATGATGTTTTTTGGCGTAAGGAACATATTTCTTGGTGGCAAGGAGAGTTACCTTCTCATGATGAAGTGAATCATGCAATTGATAATTTACAAAAACATGATTTTAAAGCTGATATTATTATTAGTCATGATGTTCCTATGGATTTATGTGAATATTTAGGATATCGTGGAGGAAATATGACAATATATGATAGTTGTTATGAAAATATAAATACATTTTTACAATATGTTAAAGATAATGTTGAATATGAAGCTTGGTTTATGGGACACTATCATGTAGATAGAGATATTTTAAATCATCATATTTTATATAATGAAATTATTCAGTTAACACCATGGTATTTGCAAAAATAAACTTGAAGTTATCAAAATATGTGATATAATCATTTTGTCAAATCTAAGCGTTGGATAAGTAAATAAGAAATTATACTAGAGACTTGATGGCTGGTGTAAATCAAGATAAGGAACTATTGAAATCTACCAACAAGAGAAGCTAATCACTTCCGGTTGAACCGTTATCTCATAAAGATATCTTAGGATATGAAATAGGGTGGCACCACGATTTATTCGTCCCTTAAATGGTGCTTTTTTTATAGGAGGAAAAATAATGATAGATATAGTAAAATTAAGAGAAAATCCTGAAGCTGTAAAGGAAAATATGAGAAAAAAATTTCAACATGATCGTTTAGATTTAGTTGATCAAGCTGTTCAATTAGATAAAGATTATAGAGAAGCTTTAACAAAAGCATCTGAACTTCGTGCAAGAAGAAATAAATTATCTAAAAACATAGGACAATTAATGCGTGAAGGTAAAAGAGATGAAGCTGAACAAGTAAAACAACAAGTTAAAGATATGGCTGATACATTAAAGGAATTAGAAGCAAAAGAAACAGAATTAGAACCTCAATTAAAAGCTGTTATGATGAAAATTCCTAATTTTATTGATGATAGTGTTCCTATTGGTAAGGATGACAGCGAAAATGTAGAAATAGAAAAATTTGGTGAACCATTTGTACCAGATTATGAAATTCCTTATCATGCTGATATTATTACAAAATTAAATGGATTAGATAAAGATGCAAGTGGTAGAACGAGTGGTAATGGTTTCTATTATTTAATGGGTGATGTGGCTAGATTATCTTCAGCTATGTTATCTTATGCTAGAGATTTTATGATTGATAAAGGTTTTACATATTGTATTCCACCATTTATGATTAGAAGTGATGTTGTAACTGGCGTTATGTCTTTTGAAGAAATGGATAATATGATGTATAAGATTGAAGGAGAAGATTTGTATTTGATTGGTACAAGTGAACACTCTATGATAGGTAAGTTTAAGGATCAAATAGTTGATGAAGATAAGTTACCTATTACAATGACCTCATATTCTCCATGTTTTAGAAAAGAAGTAGGTGCTCATGGTATTGAAGAAAGAGGTATTTATAGAGTTCATCAATTTGAAAAACAAGAAATGATTGTTTTATGTAAGCCAGAAGATGCTATGGAATGGTACAATAAGATGTGGTCTTATACTGTTGAATTATTTAGAAGTATGGATATTCCTGTTAGAACATTAGAATGTTGTAGTGGTGATTTAGCTGATTTAAAGGTTAAATCTTGTGATGTTGAAGCTTGGTCACCAAGACAAAAGAAGTATTTTGAAGTTGGATCTTGTTCTACATTAGGTGATGCGCAGGCTAGACGTTTGGGTATTCGTACAAAAGGTGATAGAGGTACTTATTATGTAGCTACATTAAATAATACAGTTTTAGCAAGTACTAGAGCTTTGATTGCTTTTTTAGAAAATAATTATAATGAAGATGGATCAATTAATATTCCTGAAGTATTAAGACCTTATATGGGTGGAAAATCTATTATTAAATAATTATGATATATACACCAATGACTAAAAAGGCTATGAAATTAATGTTTGAAAAACATAAGAATCAAGTTGATAAAACTGGTGTCCCTTATGTCTTTCATCCATTTCATGTAGCTGAAACATTAGATGATGAAATATCTGTAACAGTAGCCTTATTACATGATATTGTAGAAGACACTGATATGACCTTTGATCAGCTTTCATTAGAATTTCCTGATGCTGTGATTGAACCATTAAAATTGTTAACACATGAAAAAAATGTTGATTATTTTGACTATATAAAGGAAATAGGTACAAACGATATAGCTAGAAAAGTTAAATTGGCTGATCTAAGACATAATAGTGATCTATCTAGAATGGATTATCCTACAGCTTATGATTATAAGCGTAATGAAAAATATTTGAAATGTATTGATTATTTGGAAAGCTTAGAAGAAAAATAATTGATTTATAAGAAAATTATGTTATAATGATTCTTGCCACTACAATGGGCAGTTTCGAACCATGTCAGGATCGGAAGGTAGCAGCATTAAGAATGTCTGTTCGTGTGTAGTGGTTTTTATATTAGGAGAAATTTATGGATGATGAGAAATATATGAATTTAGCTTTGCAAGAAGCTAAAAAAGGATTATTAGTGGATGAAGTTCCAATAGGTGCTATTATTGTTTATCAAAATAAAGTCATTGCATCTGCTTTTAATCAAAAAGAAACATTACATGATGCAACCGCTCATGCTGAAATTTTAGCTATTCAACATGCTTCTCAAATATTAGGGAGATGGCATTTAGATGATTGTATTTTATATACAACATTGGAACCATGTATTATGTGTAGTGGTGCCATTATTCAAAGTAGAATAAGTAAGGTTGTTTATGGAGCTAAAAGTCAACTTTGGGATGGCTTAAGTACTTATTTAAAGACTCATCAATTTAATCATTATCCAGAAGTTGTTAGTGGTGTGTTAGAAAAACCATGTATGATGATAGTATCAGAATATTTTAGAAGTAAAAGAAAATAATTTCATATATGTTATCATATTAAATGAGGAGAGAATTGATATGTTATTTATTATTTTAAGATTTATCATTGTCATAGTTTTCATTTTATTATGTTTGTATTTGGGTTTTACTGGGCATCCTATATGGCTATCGATTTTAGGTATTGCATCAATTTATGCATTAGGTTTTATATTTAGTGGAAATTCCGAATTTATGGAATGGTATGATAAAAGATATACAATTATTTTAAGTGTTATTGCTGGTTCATGGTTATTTCTTGCAATAGATTTAAAATTTGTATCAAGTGCTGTTAATTGTTTGGCATGTATTGTCATAGGTTTGCTTATATCAGGCTTTGCTTCATATACAATGTTAGATAGTCTTTTAAGACTTGGATTGGCTCCAATGGCTCTTATTTGCGCTGTTCCATTATTGATGTTAGGTATTGCTTTTGGAGGTTCGGATTATTATTAATTAGAGGCATCATGAAGATGCCTTTTTTTAATTTTTATGATATAATAAATTATGAACTTAAACAATTTTCTACCAGTAAAACAAAAAAAGACTCAAGAATATCATATATCAAAGTCTGTCTATAAGCAAATATTTATATATTAGAAAGAAAATTGAATTAAGTTAATTGTACTTAACCGCCGTATATGTAAAACTTATGATGGCTTTCCATATGGCAAAACGTAAAAATGAATATAAAACAGATAAAATAACTAAGGTAATTGATTTATCTACTGTTGATAGTACAGTGTTTTATGGTAAAATGTCCATAGTGCCCCCTTACCCCAGAGAAAACATGTTTATTATATTTTATGATTGTTTCAGGATGAATCATCATCATGAAACCAGGGTGTCGGATATGTATTGCAGTACCATATTAGTTTGCCACCACATTTAGGGCAACGGCATTCCTTGTCTTTCTGGTCGTCATCGGGGTCACTGTCATCAGGATCAATATTCTTGGGAGCTGGTTGACCCAGGAGTTCACGGCATAATGGTAATTTGGTTTTTCGGGTATTATTTGACATGAAGCCATAGTGACGAATCTTGATGAATCCATATGGCACTATATGCATCATGAATCTTCTGATAAATTCTAATGCATCCAGTGTCATTTCTTTTTGCTTAGAATTATCCTTGTAGTCTTTGTATCTAAATGTAACAGTATGATTAGTTTCATCATAATTAAGTATTCTGGAATTGGTAATAGCAACTCTATGAGAATATCTGCCAATATAGTTAAGGACAGCCTGATTATTATTAAAAGGTTTCTTTGAATAAACAACCCAGTCCTTAGAATAAAGTTCATCTATAAGAGTTTTATATGATTCATCATTGAAATCAATCGGATTTCCATCGTTGTCAACAAGCAGAAGTTTTTTCATACCATCAATGAATTTACCTCTAAACATCTTTGAAAGAGCCTTAACAGGGACAAGATAATTAGCAGGAGCCTTTTTGAAAATATCATTACCATTTTCATCAATGGTTAAACCACCACCTGAAACAATCATGTGGATGTGTGGGTGAATCCAAAGATTCTGACCCCAGGTATGGAGAATTGATGTAAATCCAACCTGTCCATAATACTTTTCAGAAACCTTAAGAAGAGTTTTTGAAGAAGTGCTGAAAAGAAGGTTATACATTTTCTTCTTATTGTAAAGAAAGATATCATTGAGAGAATCAGGGACAGTGAAGACAACATGGAAATATGGTATATCAAGAAGGAATTCAGACATTTTTGAGATCCATTCTTCACGCTGCTTGGCTTGGCATGAAGGACAGTTGCGATTGCCACATGAATTGTAGTGAATACGTTTGTAGTCACAGTCTTCACATTCATAGGCATTGAAACCAAATACATCAGTGCCACAGGCAGCCATGTAGTTGTAAGCTTTTAAATGATGACTGTCAAGAAAGAATTTGTCCATATAGCTCTTTCTTTCAGAGCTAAGAATGTGCTGAAAAATAGTAGTAGACATAAAACTAGACTCCTTTCAAAAGCTTATCCATAAAGGAAACATTATTATTCATCATATTGGATGAGAAATGAAGATAACGGGATGTAGAGGCGAGGGAACTATGACCCATTCGATATTTAAGGACACAGACATCACCACCAGCTCTTAGAAAGTTGACAGCGTAAGTATGTCTAAGTCCATGAAAAGTAATAGGAGTTGTAATACCAGCAGCAGCTATGTAAGAGTTAAAATGTCTTCTGATGGTTTCGATAGTAGGTTTATGTCCTTTTCTATACTGAAAGAAGTAATCATCAGATCCAGGCTTAATGTGATATTCTTTAGCATAACGCTGAATAGCACAATAGACAGTGTTATCCATTGGAACGTTTCTGGAGTTGTTTCTTTTGGATTGACGAATATGAATAATCTTGTTTAAGCCTTTGGTGTGGATATCAGAGATTCTTAAAGAGGCAACCTCATTAATTCTAAGACCACAGCACAAGGCAAGCTTAATAACACAGTCATCCCTGGAATCAGCAGCAGTCAATTTAAGAAGGCTAATAACCTGATCATCAAAAAGATATGCAATTTCCTTTTTTCTAGTAATGGACTTGGGAACAACATAAGGATTCACAGGTTTAAAAAGGACAGCATTAAAGAAGAAACGAATATGAGAATTGTAGCAGTTGACAGTATTCTTACTAAGTGAAGTACTGTTAAGATATACAATGAAATTACGAAAATGTTCAATTGTGATATCAAATTCATTATCATAATGAATAAAATCAAGGAATCGGGAAATACCACACACATAGTTTTCAACAGTACGTGGAGCAGCATTTTTGAGAGATAGTGCATCAACAGTTTCCTGAAGGACAGGATATTGTTTAATTTTGTCATTAATCTTATTTGTAAACATAAACATCATCCTTTCTTGATTATGCGAAATCGCTTCTCTTCGCTCGCGCTTTCGCGTAATGAGCTTGAAACTATTCCGTTTTATTATGCGTGAATCATGCGATTTCGCATAATATAACTAAAGCAACCTTCACATCACATGTTTGAATATGATATATTCACCATGTGAAGCTTGCCTTAGTTTCAAGCTCATTATATGACAATATTAGTATAGAAGAAAAAGCCATCATAAGAAAGATGGTCATAACATAAATTTAACAAAAAATGAAAAAAGTACTAGACTACCGCGTAAGCGGTTTAGTACAATGGTCCAAGGAGTTGATACATATGGCATATAAAGCTTTATATCGTGTTTATCGTCCACAAACATTTGATGATGTTGCAGGACAAGAACATATTGTTACAACATTAAAACATGCAATTGCTGAAAATAAAATTGCTCATGCTTATCTTTTCTGTGGACCTAGAGGAACAGGAAAGACAACTATTGCCAAATTACTTGCTAAAGCAGTTAATTGTACAGGAAATAGCAAACCTTGTAATGAATGCGAAAACTGTAAGCAAATTACACAAGGTATTCATCCTGATGTTATAGAAATAGATGCTGCTAGTAATAATGGTGTTGATGAAGTTAGAGATTTAATTGATAAAATCAATTATGCACCTACACAAAGTAAATATAAAGTTTATATCATAGATGAAGTTCATATGATGACCCCTGGTGCCTTTAATGCATTACTTAAAACATTAGAAGAACCACCTGAACATGTTATATTTATTATGGCAACAACTGAAGTGCATAAAATTTTACCTACAATTATTTCACGTTGTCAAAGATTTGATTTTACTAAGTTAAGTAATGAAGATATTGTCAAGCGTATGAAAGTTATTGTAGATAAAGAAAGTTTTATATGTGATGATGATGCTTTACAATTAATTGCTAAATTGGCTGATGGTGGTATGAGAGATGCATTATCTATTTTAGAACAATGTGTTGCTTATAATGATCAACATTTAACTTTAGAAGATGTTAATACTGTATATGGTCTTATTTCATTAGAAAAGAAAATTGATCTTATTAAGGTATTACTTACTAGAAATATGAAAAAAGCATTACAATTGTTGGATCAAATGAAAACAAAAGGTGTAGATATTAAACGTTTGACTTTAGATTTGGTTGATATTTTAAAAGATATTATTATTTATCGTAATACTAACGATGAATCTATCTTATTTGTTTTATCTAAGAGTTATCTTGATTCTATCGTTCCATATATTTCATGTGAAGAAGCTTTTTCTATGATTGATATATTAATGGATGCTAGTGAAAAATATGCTAAAGTTATTAATCCATCTATTTATTTTGAATTAGCTATTTTAAAGATTTGTAATCAAGTTAAAGAAGAAAAAGTTGTTGAAGTTGAAAGGGTTAAAGTGCCTGATCAAGTTGTTTTAGAAACTCAGGTAAGTGAAAAACAAGAAATTGAAGATAACGATACAGTTGAAGAGGTTGTTGAAACTTATGTAGAAGAAGTCATAGATGAAGAAGTACCAACTTTTGAATTTGAACAGACTGAAGACGTAGAACAGCAAGTGAATGATGATATTATAGTAGATAATGCAGATATTATGAATATATTGGTACAAGCTCAACGTTCCATTCTTGAAAATATACAAGAACGCTGGCCTATTATTAAACGTTATCTTGCAAATCTGAATACTGCAAAAAGCGCAGCTATGTTATGTGATGGCACACCAGTTGCAGCATGTCCTGGTGGTTTAGTTATTTCCTTTGAACATCAGCCAGCTGTTAATGCAGTCAATTATTATAAAAATTACAAACAGTTAAGTACATTTTTAAAAGAAGTATTAGGTGATGAATATCGTTTCGTAGCTATACAAAGTGATGCTTTTAAAGAAATGCGCAAACAGTTTATATTATTAAAAAGACAAAATCAATTACCTAAACCTCATGAACTAACATTAAAACATATTGATTCTCATGATTTAGATCATGAAGATGTTAGTGAAGCCTATACTTATGCAATAGATTTATTTGGTTCAGATATAACAGAATATAAGGAGAAAAAATAATGAATTTTAACAATTTATTACAACAAGCTCAGCAAATGCAAAGAAAAGTCAATAAAGCTAAAAAGTCATTTGATGAGCAAACATTTGATATTAAATCACAGGGAAATATTATCACAGGAGTAATGAAGGGTAATCTAGAAATCATTGATTTACATATTGATAAAGACAAATTTAATAGAGATAACCAAGATGATATAGAAGCTTTACTAATGATTACCATTAATCAAATGATCACTAAAATAAATAAAGAAAAGGAAGATACATTAAATAAGATTACCAATGGTGTTGATGTATCAGCATTCTTATAATGGAATATCCACAAAGCTTTGAAGAATTGGTTGAATGCTTTAAAATGCTTCCTGGTATTGGAAATAAAGCAGCTCAAAGACTGGCATATCATGTTTTAGATATGAATCAGGAAGATGTTCAAAGATTATCCAATTCACTCATTAATTTTAAAAAGAATATCCAATATTGTAAAATATGTGGTCATATTTGTGAAGGTGATACTTGTGATATATGCAAAGATGAATCTCGTGATAAATCTATTATTTGTGTTGTAGAAACATCTAAAGATGTTTTTGCTATGGAAAAGTTAAAAGAATACCATGGTCTTTATCATGTTTTACATGGCACTATGTCTATTATGGATGGTAAGACATTAGATGATTTAAATGTCCATTCTTTATTTAATCGTTTAAATGACGATGTTAAAGAAGTTATTATTGCTACTAATCCTACTAGAGAAGGGGAAACAACAGCTTTATATTTAGCAAAACTATTAAGCAAAGAAAATGTAAATACAACAAGAATAGCAAATGGTTTACCTATGGGTAGCAATTTAGATTATGCTGATGAATTAACATTATTAAAATCCTTAGAAGGTAGAAAGAAAATATAAATCACTTCATATATTATATGAGGTGATTTTTTTGCGTGTTATCATAGATGCTTTTATGCATATTTTATTTTCTGTTATTGTTATTTTTATTATTAATTATTTTTCACCAATGACACATTTATAT
>JAJQGQ010000278.1 GCA_021200395.1 Erysipelotrichaceae bacterium | reverse complement strand
GATTAGTAATGAATTTAATAGTACTATCTATAAAGATTTATTTTATAAGTGGCTAGTAGCTAATAAAGATAATTATTTAAAAGATGATATTAAAATGGAATATGTAGAACCATATAAACGTTATTTAGCTTTAAGTTTTCAAATGGATAAGATTTATGGACAAATAACTATTTGGAATAATAATATTGTAGAAGAAGAAATTCATCAAAGAGAAGATAAAAAGTTATTATTTTATTTACATTATACAATTATTGATTTAGCTCAATGTATTGATATGTTTAATGAATTCTATGATAATATGTTAAAACATAGTAAAATAAAAGACTCTTATATTGCTTTAGTATGTACCAATGGTTTATCAACCAGTGTATTTGCGAGTGAAATTGCTGAAATATGTGAATTAGAAAATATTCATTTAAAGGTTATTTCTATGTCATTGGATCGTTTATATGAACATTATCAAGAATATGATGCTATTTATTTAGCTCCACAGATTGCTTATCAGCAAGCCCAAATTATTGGTTATACGCATCGTGAAAAACCTGTTTATTGTGTGGATACCACTTTGTTTGCTACTAAGGATTATCGTAGTATTTTAAAAATTATGCGTGAAAATTTAACAAAACAAAAAAAATGAGTTAACCTCATTTTTTTATATTGAACCTAATAATAGCCAGCCTAAACAACCACATGTAATTATAAATACAACTGCATATGGTACAATCAAATAAGCTGCTAAAGCTTTATTTTCCTTAAATTCATCTTCTACTTCAGTAGAAATCATTATCAACATAATAGTAGCTAAAATCAAATATGGAATATCTAGAACACCTAAAACTACTAACATAGATATCATCGGGAGTGACATGAACATAAAAATCATGAATCCCACATATATAACCCAAAGTAATCCCCATAAAAGTAATGCTATTCTTTTGAAATTATTATCAATCCATTGAGCCATATAAGAACCTCCTAACTTAGTTATAGTATACCACAAATAATGAAAACAACAAGTAAAAAAATATACTATAAAGTAGAGGCTAAAGCCTGAAAATAGTTTTCAATGCCATCACTCATCGCAATCGCTAACTTCTTTTGATACTTAGAACTTTTCAACTGTCCTCTTTCATTACTATTAGATAAAAAGCCACATTCCACCAATACACCCAGCGAGGCTGTGTTTTTTAATATATAAAAACTACATGAAGAAATATTCTTATGCGTTCCTGTGACTTCTTTCATACTTTCATGAATAATACTTGCTAGTTTTTGCCCTTCACTGCTATTTTGATAATAAAACACTTGAGAACCCCATGAATTATTGGTAGCTGAATTAAGATGGATACTTAAAAATATATCAGGATGATAGGCATCAATAGCTAATCTTCGTAAATACATATCATCTTGCTTAGAATAATTATAAGTACGCTTGGTCATATCTTGATCATCTGTTCTGGTTAAATAAACGGTAGCACCTCGTGATTCCAATTCTGCTTTTAAAGTAAAGCTAATTTCCAGATTAAGATCATCTTCATTAACACCATCAACACTCGCCCCATTATCCAACCCTCCGGTGACCCGGATCAATGACAATCACTTTTTTGTCTAAAGTTAAATTCTCCGATACTTGAATCACAGGTTTATATAAAAATGCACATAATGCCATAACAATAATAATAGATGTTACCTTTTTCATATGATCACCTATCTCATTATATGAGATATTGATTGAATTATTCTTTAAGTATTTTTAATACGTTTTTGTAAATCCCTGCCAATAGTTAATAACATCGTAATATAACAAGCACTACCACCAATAAAATTACTAATTGCCTCACTAATAAATACCCCATCAACACCAATAAAACGTGGCAATATAATCGTTAAAGGAACCACAATAATCACTTTTCGAAAAACTGAAAAGAACACAGCTTGTTTAGATTTACCCAAGCCCACAGCAACTGATTGGCCACACATTTGAAATGACATCATAAAGAATCCAAAGAAATATAAACGAATTGCATGCGCCCCATCAGCCACAATCTCACTATTATCAGAAAAAATACTAATATAAACCTGCGGAAATAATGTCACTGATAACCAAACAATCAGCATCAAAGCCAATGCTGTAATCGTTGTAAACTTAATAGCATCAACAACTCTCTGATATTCTTTAGCTCCATAATTATAACCTAATACAGGTTGACTCGCATTCGCAATCCCTTGTCCAAATAAGGATGTTACTTCTCTAATAGAGTTAATAATAGTCATGATGGCAACATATAAGTCTCCACCATATATTTGTAAAGTTGAGTTACAAACAATACTTACAATGGAATTGGTCATCCCCATCATAAAACCAGCAGTTCCTAAAGAAAAAATTCTTTTCACATAGTGCCATTTTAACTTCATACAACTCAATTTTAGTTTTAATATCGTACGTTTACTTGTTAAAAACTGAAATGTCCATATAGCTGATAAAAGCTGAGAAAAAACAGTTGCTAAAGCAGCACCACTAACACCCATATCAAAATAAAAGATAAATAATGGATCTAATATAATATTCGTAATAGCTCCTAATAAAACCGTCATCATCCCAATTCTCGCAAAACCCTGACTATTAATAAAATAATTCAATCCTAGCTCCACTAATACAAACAACGTTCCTACTAAATAAATAGACAAATAACTATCAGCATAAGCAAATGTTTCATTACTAGCACCAAAAGCCCATAATACAGGTGTTTTAAAAGCATAAAAGAAAATCATAATCAAAAAAGAAAAAATCAACAATAACGTAAAAGAATTTCCCATTATTATTTCGGCTTCATTATTATTGCCCTTTCCTCTTTCAATCGAACATAGTGGTGAACCACCCATACCAAATAAATTGGCAAATGCAGTAATAATCGTAATAACAGGTAAACAAATGCCAAGTCCACTCATAGCTAATGTAGCATTACTACCAATACGACCAATATATATACGATCAATTACATTATATAAAACATTAATCAGTTGAGCGACAATCATTGGTCCAGCCAAAGACATAATATGCTTTGGCACCGACCCAATCGCAAAATTATTCTGATTATCATTCATTTTCCTCTCACCTCTGTATCATTATAATCCCAATTTCTGTAATTGAAAAGAGGATTATTCATCCTCTTCAACAACATAATGATCAATACAATATCCCATAATGCCAAATAAAAAAGATCCAAGCAAGTAGATAAAATCATTATCTGCTAAAAAATAATACACGATTTCATAAAAATCACTCACTAAATCAATATCACCACTTATAATTAAACTAGATACATAACTCAAGTGATAATAAAACATAAGGATAAAAAGCACAACACATATACCCATCACAACATAACAAAATATAGCCAGTGGACGATGAACTATTTCATATTCAATTTCTTCATTATCCATTTTTAAAACCTCCGACAATATATTACTCAATTATTATGTGATAAAAATGGGAGTTTATATAGCTTTATCATTCAATATCTTTTTTCATATGACAATGAGGGCAATATTCATCTAGATATTCTTCTCCATAACGTATATAACCATTCTTCTTATAGAAATCACTTGCACGTACTTGAGCTGATAAATAAACGGAATGATAGCCTAATTCTTTAGCCTTATTTTCTAATATCTCTAAGATTTGCGTTCCCAAATGTAAATGACGATAAGTCTTTAATACCGCTATTCTTCCTAATATCATTTGACCATTTTCATCATACATACGTGCACATCCTACTGGTTTATTATCTTTATATAATACCAAATGTAGGCAATGATGATCAATATCATCAAATTCTATTTGAAAGCCTTGTTCCTTAATAAAGACTTCTTCTCTTATCATTTGAGCATCTTGAGGTAATTGTTCATAAAATTGATATGTCATCTTTTAACTCCTTTGGAAAAAATACTTTTTGATCAGATTTATAGTTTTTAGAATTAAGTATAGCTGATACAATTTCTGATTTTAATGGTAATGGTGATAATTGATTATGGCGATCTAAAATTTCAATTTCATTGAAATTATCACCATAATGAAGATAAGGAATTTGTTTTTGGTTATCAGTAATAATATAATAACGTGGATCATAGCCATGTTGACTCGCTATTTTTTTGATTTCCTCAACTTCGTTGATATCATCAAAATCAACATATTTAAATAATCTTCTATTTAAAAAACGTAATGATAAATCTTTTAAGATAGGATCTTTTTCATCAGTAAATTCTCTAAAATAATAAAGAACAACTGATTCATCAAAATTTGTGAAATCACGATTGGTTTCTTTATTTTCTAGAAATGGTAAGATATATTTCATATTGGTTTGAAAATGATAGTCTTGTTGATAAAGATCCTTGACTCTTAAGAAGATGCTTTGAAAAAGATGTTCATAGCTTCTAGCAGTAGGATGGTAATAAACCTGCCAATACATATGATATCTTGCTAGAATATAGTTTTCAATAGCTTGGACACCTGATTCTTTGTATACAATATGATCATCTTTAATACGCATTGTACGTAAGATTCTAGACATATCAAATTGACCGTAGGTTGTACCACTCATATAAGAATCTCTTAATAAATAATCCATTCTATCAGCATCTAATTGACTTGATATCATTTGAATAAGAGCTTTATTAGGATGTGTATGTTGAATGATTGAAGCAACATCTTGTGGTAATTCTTCATAAAAATCAGCTAAAATATCATGCACTTCACTATCCTCTAAAATAAGACGAACACTCATATCTTCATGATTATCATGAAAAACACCCTCAAAAGAATGAGAAAATGGACCATGACCAATATCATGAAGTAAACCTGCAATCATGACGCATAACTTATCATAATCACTTAGATAGTTATCCAAACATTCTGTTTCTAACATACGTCTAATGGTTTGATAAACGCCTAAAGAATGCACAAAACGTGAATGTTCAGCACTTTGAAAGACTTGATGCGTCCCACCCAATTGTTTAATACGTCTTAAGCGTTGGACTTCCTGCGCATTGATTAAACGCCAAATGATTAAATGATCAACATGTATATAATCATGAATAGCATCACGCATAACACGTTTTTCTAAAAGTTCATTTGATTTTAAGGTAAAATCTTCTTTAAATCCCATAATGATCACCCTTATATATTGTATCAAATACCAGGAATATTTTAAAGCATATGATTTGTTTTATAAGATAATAATATAGTATAATAAACATCAGGAGGTAGTTAATATGTTAAGTGAAAAAGTTGGAAATTTATTGAATGATCAAATTAATAAAGAAATGTATTCTGCATATTTATATTTAGATTTTGCAAATTTCTATGAAAGAAAAGGGTTGGATGGTTATGCTAATTGGTATGATATTCAAGCTAAAGAAGAGATGGATCATGCAATTGGTATTTTAAGATATCTACAGGATAATGATTATGTTGTTACATTATCTGCCATTGCTAAACCTGATAAGGAATTAGTGAATTTAGATGATCCATTAAAATATGGTTTAGAACATGAAAAATATGTCACAAGCCTCATTCATAATATTTATGGAGCAGCTTATGAAGATAAAGATTTTCGTACTATGAAGTTTTTAGATTGGTATGTTGAGGAACAAGGTGAAGAAGAAGTCAATGCCAATGATTTACTAACAAAGTTTGAATTATTTGGCCATGATCCTCAATCACTCTATTCATTAGATAATGAATTAGCTACAAGAACATATACACAAGCATCAATTTTAGGAACTAGCGAAGAATAAGACGTTTCAAACGTCTTTTTCTTATGCTATAATAGCCTCAGGAGGAAAGAGTATGTATACAACGATTAATCAAGCTTATGAATATATTTATAAACAATATAATCAACCTATTGATATAGCTATTATTTTAGGTTCGGGTTTAGGCCCTTTGGCCGATGAAATAGAAGATCCTATTATTATTGATTATCAGGATATTCCAGGTTTCCCTATGTCTACCATCCCTGGTCATGAAGGAAAACTTTATATTGGTCAAGTTTCAGGAAAAACTGTTTGTGCAATGAAAGGACGTTTTCATTATTATGAAGGACATGATATGGATATTGTGACCTTACCTATTCGTGTTTTTGCGAAATTAGGTATCAAATACTTATTTGTAACCAATGCTTGTGGTGGTATTAGAGAAGATTTAAATCCTGGTCAGATTACTTTAATTAGTGATCATATTGGTCTATTTGCCCCTAGCCCCCTTCGTGGTCCTAACTTAGATGAATTTGGTCCACGTTTTAAAGATATGAGCGAAGTTTATTCTAAAGAATTACGAGATATTGCATATCATGCTGCAAAGAAAGTTAATGTTGATTTAAAGGAAGGTGTTTATTGTTTCTTTAAAGGTCCAATGTTTGAAACACCTGCCGAAATTAGAGCTTTTAAAGCCTTAGGTGCGGATATGTGTGGTATGTCTACCGTTCCTGAGGCCATCGTTGCTAGACATTCAGGTATGACTACTTTAGGGATTTCTTTAGTAACGAATAAAGCCGCAGGTTTATCCACAAATCAATTAGATCATAAAGAAGTTATGGAGGCAGCTGACAAAGCAGAAGTTGATTTAGTAAAACTTGTTAAAGAAATTATATACGAAATCTAAAAAGAATGCATAAAGCATTCTTTTTCTATGAAAATAATTCCAACAATTCTTCTTTGCTCATTTGTGATAAATTAACATCATTACCTTCTACAAAGATATCGGCTAATTCTTTCTTTTGTTTTTGTAAATCAATGATTTTTTCTTCAATACTACCTTTCATAACCATATAAAAAACTTGAACATTCTTATTTTGACCAATACGATAAGCTCTATCAGTAGCTTGATTTTGTGCCGATATATTCCACCATGGATCATAATGGATTACAGCCGATGCAGCTGTTAAATTGAGACCAGTTCCACCAGCTTTTAAAGAAATCAAGAAGACATCTGTATCATCATTTTGAAATTGAGATACAAGTGTTCGACGTTCTTCTTTTTTAGTAGAACCAGTTAAAGTATAATAACTGATACCTTGTAATTTTAATTCTTCTTCTAATAGGTCTAAAACACTTGTAAATGAAGAGAATAGAAGGACTTTTTGATGATTTTCTTTGAAGTTTAAAATTAAATCTACTGTTGCTTTCATTTTTGATGAAACATTATCAATGTTTTCATAAACAAGTCTTGGTTCACAGCATAGTTGTCTTAATCGGGTTAATAATGATAATATTTGAATTTTATTAGGCACTTCAACATTGAGTAAAGCTTGAAGTTCTTCATTAGCTTGTGCTAATGAAGCATGATATATTTTACTTTCTTCATTGCTAAAAGGAATAATTTGTGTTGTCTCTATTTTATCAGGTAATTCATTTAAGACATCTCTTTTGTTTCTTCTTAAGATAAATGGTGCAACCAATTTCTTTAAGTATTGCATTTTATCTTCATTATTGTATTTCACAATATCATTTTCATAGTATTTTTTAAAATAATGATAATTAAATAAATAATCTGGCATCAAAAAGTCAAAGATAGACCAAAGTTCTGCCAAGGTATTTTCAATTGGTGTTCCTGTTAAAGCAAGTTTATGAGATGCATGTAAAGTTTTGACAGTTAAAGCATTTTGTGTTTTTTGATTTTTAATGTTTTGGGCTTCATCTAAGATCACATATTCAAATGATTTATCTTCATATAATACAAAATCACGACGCATATAATCATATGAAGTAATGAGTAATTGATAATCCTGATAATGATTGATAATATCTTTTCTTTCATCAGGTGTACCAACAATACATTTAATCTTTAAACTATCCGTAAACTTATAAACTTCATCTTCCCAATTATAAATAAGCGATGCAGGACATACTACCAAACTTGTACAATCTCCTAGACTCTCTAATAAGGCAATCACTTGTAACGTTTTACCTAGACCCATATCATCTGCTAAAATACCATTAAAACCATAATCACGTAAAGTATTAAGCCACATAAAACCTTCCTTTTGATAATCTCTTAAAATCTTATCATACTTAGCTGGAATTGGATGATCTTGAGGTGTCATATGATAGAATCTATCAATTTCTTTTTTAAATGAAGCTTTTCTATCAATTTCAATATATTCCATGTTGGTAGCATCTTCATTAATCGCAAACATACGTTGTTCACTTAATTGGAGATGGCCATTTTTAATATCTTTATAATCAATATGATATTGATCCATAAATTCATCTAATTCTTCTAGTTCAGGAGAATTTAAATAAAGCAATTCCCCATTTTTAAGACGATAAAATTTCTTTTTACGTTTATATTGTCTTAAAATATCATGGAGTTCTTCTTTAGGTATCTGATCACTTTCAAAATCCAATGCTAATAGATGATTATCAATCTTAACTCCTACACTAATATGATAATGAGCAGCTTGACCGACACGTTTTAAGGTATCAGAAACGAATATCTCAGCATAATCTTGTAAGAAAACCAAACCTTCATTCACAAATTCATATGTATCTTCATTATCTAAAGAAAAATAAACTTTATGTGTTTTTTCATCTAATTTGGTTGCATATTTTAAGATATATTGTTCTACTAAATCTTGCTTATAGTTTGTGTAATTATCTTGATTAAAAGCTACAATACGATTGTTATCTTCATCCAAATAATAAACCTGAAAATAAATATCATTTTCTTCAACATCACCATATATTCTAATAATATCATAATTCTTAGATTCTATTTGTGGTGGTAACTTGATATCAAGATAATCAATAATTGGTGATAAAACATATTTATTGAATTGTGGATAATCACTTTTAAGGATATCCATATCCTTTTCTTCTAACTCTTCTAAAAGTTCCATAACTTGACGATGATCATCCAATTGAATCCTACTGATAATAAAACGATTATCCTTTTTATAAATATTATAAGCATGTTTAATACCTGATAAATTATATTGATCTGTTAATGTTAAAGTATAATAATCACCATTATCTATAAGATCTAATGAAATAGGTTCTTGGGTATTGATACATTGAAATGAACCATAATCATTTTCTTCTTCTACGTTATAATAAGCATCAAATATATTATCAATCGTATTACCATTAATAGGTATTGATCTTGCTAGTTCATAGCGATTATAATAACTACGTTGATTAAGCCAATAAATATATTCATCTACTTGACGCATAAGCTTGATTTGTTTTAAAGCAAATTCATCAAAAGCATCTTCATTATGAATAAATTCCAATGACTTTCCATATTTATAGTTTTCCTGATGTGCTATTCTTTCTAAAAATTCACTAATATTTTTTAAAACATATTTCTTTTCATTACCAATACGATATTCAATACTCAAATGATTTTTACCATCATCAATCAATATTGGTTCTAATTCACAGCGAACATTTTGAAAAGCTGTTAATAATTGAGTATTATAGTTTTCCCTATTTTTCGCAATTATATTTCTAGAAATGGAAGTTAACTGTAATAAACGTTGTTTTTTTATTTCCTGTTCACGCTTTTTTCTAGCTTCTTCAATTGTTTTTTGGCGATTTTCTACGTAATGATAAGGCAAGGTATCTATATCATGACAATTGACCCAAAGAATTGTCGCTATGACATGAGGACAAGGTAAATCATTTGACCATTGGCAATTGCATGATGAAGATACATATTGAAAGTCATTATCTAAAATGACATGACAAATTTGTCTTTGTTTATATACTTCTGTCATACAAGTGATATGATAACCTTGTTTGGTATCAACAATATCAATTTGTTTTAAAAAATAGAATTTTAAATAGATTTCAGCCAAATCTTTTATAGAGGCATCTTTGATTATTTGATTGATTTCAATTTTATTCATGATAAATCTTCCTCCATAAATTCATCCAAAGTTCTTATTAAAGCTTTTCGAGTTGTAAAATGTTCCTGTAAATCATAAACCATATTAATAACGATATCTTTATCAACATCTCGTATAATCATAAGATTTTTCAAGTACTCTACCACATAATCATAATATCCATTTCTAGTATGTCTAATTTCATTTTCTAAACAATACATAAATAATAAATAATAAGTTTCTCTATTATTTTGCCATAAGATTTCACTATATTTATTAAAGGCATCCATATTTTCCATATACATAGTCTTTTTAGTGGCTAAATACCATGCTTTTTCTGATTGTAGAATAGCGACATAATGATCATCTGTGGTGACTTGAGATAGTTGATTTAGAAATGGTTCTTTATATTGATTCCATTCTTTACCACATTTCTTTTTAAAGATATCAATGAGTTCTTTAATATCTTTTAATTTTTTCTTTTTATTTATGGCTCTAAGGGTATCATCCATAATATCTTCTAAATTTGTTTTATATGTATCTAATTCTTCTTTGATTTTTATCATCCATGGATTATTTTTTTGTTTGATGCGACGATAAATAAGATTGGCTTCTTCTATTTTATTTTGCCCTATAAGATTTTTGATTTCATAGTATTTATAGATAACTTGATCTCTATATTTAACGATATTAACTAAAGCATCTGATAAATCAATATTGAGGGTTTCAACACATTGAAAATATATTTCTAATAAATCCTGAAAATAGGG
>JAJQGQ010000072.1 GCA_021200395.1 Erysipelotrichaceae bacterium | reverse complement strand
ACTATAATCTTATTAAGCTTTGAAATGTGTTTTCTAGCCATATATGATTCATATGATACAATGCATATGAGCAATACTATTAGTTATTTACCTTTAATGAGAACGATTGCTTTTATTGGTATATTTATATGTATTGTTCTCATTGCTTTTGTAACAAATTATTTTATTAATTCCCAAAAGCAAGAATTCTCTATCCTGTTACTAGTAGGTCAATCATCTAAAAGATTATTTCAATATATGTTAATTCAATTTGGGTGCTTATTATTAATAAGCTGGCTTATAAGTATTCCTATTGGTTTATTATTTATAAAAGTATTATTACCATCTTTTAGTTATAACTTATTAAGAATTTTAGCATATCATGCCTTATTTTTACTTTGCATTATCGTTATTATTTTGGCCATTGGATCCAGTCAATTTAATGATTTAAGTAATGCTTTAGCTCAATATCTTAATCATAAAGAAGTAACAAAATACCAAATTAAACTATCTAGTATTGTTGGTAATAAGAAATATCCTATAGGATCATTTATCTTTTTGGTTATATTGATTATAGTTACAATTGTCTGTCTCCTTCAGTTCATTAAAGCACCAAATATCAATATGAATACTATTATTTATTGTATCATTACAATATTAGGCTTAGGATTTATAACAGCTAGAGGAATTAATCTCATCTATGATTGTTTCCATAAACAACTATTAAATCACCCTATATTAATGAATGGTTTATCTAAATTTATAGATTTATCTAAAATATTACTCATGCTTATAGAAATGAATAGTTGCATGATGCCTCTTATTGCTATACTGATATTATTGAGTACATATGAACCTCTTATATCAGAAATCATATTACCAACATTTCTTATGTTTACATCAATGATTGGTCTATGCTATATTTTAAGATTCTCAATTTATATTACTAATTCTCATACGAGTGTTGCTACAATGAATGCTATTGGATATGATCAAAATATACAAAGAAAAATCAATAGTATTAAAGATATTATATTCTTTATTCTATGTATTGTCATACCTGCTATCATTATAGGAATTATGATGAATAAATTATATGTCATGAATCTTATTAGTTATCATACTGTTGTTTATTCATTACTAGTGTATATCATTATCAATATTGGTGTATTTATTTATATGGTTATAAGTGAAAATCAGCATTTGAAGGAGGTTACAAGTCATGTCCAATATCTTAATCGAGGCGAATAATATATCAAAAGTTTATGATCCTGATATATTTTTAAAGAGAGGTCATAATAATTATGCTTTAAAGAATGTTAATTTCATCTTAAATGAAGGTGATTTTATATCAATTATGGGACCTTCTGGTTCAGGTAAAAGCACATTATTAAATTGTTTATCTACACTAGATACCGTAAGTTCTGGTAATATTAAATTTATGGATAAAGTAGTTTCTTATAAAAGTCAAAGCGAGTTTAGATCTAAATATTTAGGATTTGTTTTTCAAAATCATAATCTCATTTCTTATTTATCTATCTTTGATAATATTGCAACACCAGCTATGTTAACAGAAGTCAAAGGTGAAGATTTAATCAATGAAGTAAAACGTTTGGCAAAACAATTAGATATAGAACATTTGTTAGATAAATTCCCTAATGAATGTAGTGGTGGTGAATGTCAAAGAGCTGCAATTGCTAGGGCATTGATTAATCATCCAAAAATATTATGTTGTGATGAACCAACAGGTAATTTGGATTCACACAATTCTCATAAAATATTATCTATTTTAAGTGAGTTAAATAAACAAGGAACATCCATTATTTTAATAACCCATGATGCCATGATTGCTTCCTATGCCAATCAAATGATGTATTTATATGATGGTTGTATTAAAACTGTAGTAAACAAAGGGAATGATTCTCAAATTGATTTTTATAAAAAGATTTCATCTGTTACGATGCAAGATAGTTTATTAAAGGAAATTGATAAGAATGCTATAGATACTGTTGAGAATACTACAAATGTTACACAGTTTGAAAATGATATTTATGATTATACTGGTAGAACTCATGTTTATATACGTATTAAAGATAAGCCTTATAATAAAAAAGAAGCTGAAAAAGTGAATGAATTTGTTATTAATGAAACATCTATTGATTTTGTGAATCTGTATAACAATTTATTAACTATCAATATCAAAGATATTCAAACTATCAATCTTAATTTAGAAGCAAAGCTTGGAATGCTTGGTACTTTTAATTTTAATATCTTAATGGATATAACATGTCATGATAGAATATATCAGTTCTTAGTCATTAATGATAATGATTTTGTAGATATGATGAATTATTTGAAACAATTGGATATAGAAATTATTGATGAAAGACATATCATTGAAATATATCAACAATATCCAGACGCTTTTGAAAGACAGAAACATTTACAATATTCACAAAAAGATCTTATGAAATATAAAGGAAAATAAGCACCAAAAGGTGCTTATTATTTTTTCATCGCTTTTAAAATATTTGATTCAATACTTTCTCCAACCAAATTAGATTTAATGCCTGCTATAACTTCTGCACTACATCCATAATCTGCAAAAACATATGTTCCAGATAAAAATGATGCCATATCACTATTTAAAAAGATAAGAGGATAAGCCATTTCCTTTGGACTAGCTGTTCTATTTGCATAACCCACATATGGACTTGGTTTATTTGGATCAACCTTTGCCCCATCTTCTTTGCCAAAATTTGTAGCAGTATCACCTGGCATCAATGCATTAACTCGAATATGTTTTCCTCCATAAACATTTTGCAAATAAGCTACAAGATAATTCGTTGCAAGCTTTGTATAAACATATGCAAAACCATTATTACTTCTAGTCATTCCAGTTGTTTCAATTGCTTGTACAGTTTCATCCAAGCCTTTTGCTTCTACAGCAGCTTTATAAAACTTATAATTACCTTCTTTTTCCCAGCTTACACCTACAGCTGATGACACAATAGCAATGGCACCATTATCATTTATTCTATCAACTAAGATTTCTTCACAAATATACTTATTTGCGACTAAATTAATTTTAGCGACATACATAAAATCTAAAGTAGCACCTTTAAGCCCAGCCACACCAAAAAATTTATCAATTGTTTGGGGAATTTTTGAAAATGCTTTATCAATTGATTCCTTATCACTCAAATCAACCTAAATATACTCTTTAATACCTTTTACCTCTACAGGTTGAATATCTAAAGCATAAACAATAGCTCCTAATTCCACCAAAAATTCCACAGTTGCTTTACCCATACCACTTGAAGCTCCTATTACAACACAAACTTTACCTTCATAATTAAAATAATCTTTCATAAGAACCTTTGTCATAACTATTTTCTTTGATATAACCTTGACATTTGTTATGATAATGTCAAGGAAGTGGTATTATGAGAAAAGAAGCATTACAATCAAAGAAAAAAATTATACAAGCGTTCACTTCGTTATTAAAAAACAAACCTTATGAACTAATAACAATTACAGAAATTTGTCAAAAAGCATCAATTTCTAGACAAACATTTTATAGTCATTATCAAAACAAAGATGTTATATTTTCTGACTTATATTTGAACATGCTTAATGAATTATGTATTCCAAAGATGAATGATATAAACTATTTTTATAACGATGAATTTATTAAAACGATGATTGATACATTTAATAAATGGTCAGATTTATATTTATCGTTAAAAATGGGATGTCCTAGATTATTTAACTAAAGATAACATTCATCTCATTTCTGAAATCATTAAGGAAAGATCTGATGATCCGTTTATACAAGCTTATCCAGAATATTTTATTAGTTATATTTATGAACCCCTAACTTCAATATGTTTAAATTGGGTTTTAAATAATAAACATGAAACTAAAGGAGAATTATTTGAAATTATAAAGCATTTTCAAAATATAAATTATAGCAAATAAATATTTTGTGAAATAATTAACTTGTACATATAAAAGTCATAATTCATCCATATAATATAATCATAAAGATATCCGAAGACTCATATAAGTAAAGAAGTGATTAATTTTATGAGAAATTGATATTTTTATAAAAATAAAGCTTCTTTTCTGATATAATGATTGTGAGTGAGGTGAACATATGGGAAGAAGTGGAGGCGGCGGAGGCGGCCGCAGCAGTGGTGGCTTCGGTGGAGGCCGATCTTCTGGAGGATTCTCTGGTGGTGGTAGATCATCAGGTGGAGGATTTTCTGGTGGAGGTGGCCGATCAAGCGGACCACGAAATAATTATGGAGGAGGTCCTAGACGTGATCCTGGACCAAGACCAAGAGGTGGAGGTATGTTCTTTTTTGGAGGACCAAGATATTATGGAGCTCCACCACCACCTGGAGGTAGACGTAGACGCAGTGGTTTATTATCTACAATAATAGTTGTACTTGTTATGTTGAGTATTGTTTGTTGTACAATGAGTGCATTCATTGGAACATCCAATAATTATGATACAAGTTATTCAAGTAGTGTGACAGAAAATACAACTGAACGTACAAAACTTGAAGGTGTTGTCAGTAAAACAGATTGGTATCAAGATGATTTAGGTTGGATTCGTAGTCCTAATCAAATGATTAGTGGATTAGAAGACTTCTATAATCAAACAGGTGTACAACCTTATATCGCATTTATTGCCTATTCTGATGATTATTGGAAGGATGAAAGTACATTTGATACAACTGCTGCTGATGAGTATCTTGATGAAATCTATGAAGAAAAGTTTAGCGATGAAGGTCATTTTATCTTTGCATACTTTGCATGTTATAATGATAGTGAAGATATGGATGGTGAGTTTAGATATCTAGCGGGTTATAGTGCTGATACAATCATGGATAATGAAGCTTTGAATATTTTTGAAGGATATTTTAATACTTACTATTATGATACATCATTATCAATAGAACAAATGATCAGTAATACTTTCTCAGCTACAGCCGATTCAATTATGTCTACACCAACGAATGGTTGGGATTTTGCAAGAATTGCGATTGTTGTTGTCGGTGTGGTTGCAGTTGTTATAGTGATATACTTGATACTCAAAAATAAAGCCAAAAGAGATAAGGAAAGAGAAGAATATACAAAAGAAATATTAGATAAACCTTTGGAAACTTTTGGCGATGAAGATTTAAGTGATTTAGAAAAAAATATAAATAATAAGGAGAAAAATTATGGGAATTATTTCAAGATTTAAAGATATTATGTCTGCTAATATTAATGCTTTGTTAGATAAAGCAGAAGATCCAGCTAAAATGATTGATGAATATATGAGACAATTAACTGAACAATTAGCAGAAGTTAAAAAGGAAACAGCTGGCATTATGGCTGAAGAAAAACGTTGTAAGAGATTATTAGATGATAATGATGCTAATATTTCTAAATATGATGGTTTAGCTAGAAAAGCTTTAAAAGCTGGTAATGAAGATGATGCTAAAGTCTTCTTAGCAAAGAAACAAGAATATCAAACAAATGGTATTGAATTGCAAAAAGCTTATGATATTGCACATGACAATGCTGTAAAGATGAGACAAATGCATGATAAATTAACAAAAGATATTCAAACTCTTGAACAAAGAAGAAAGAACGTTAAAGCTAAAGTTGCAGTTGCTAAGACTCAAGAAAAAATCAATAAGATTAGCGGATCAATGGATGCAGCTAATTCATCTATGAGAGCTTTTGAAAAAATGGAAGAAAAAGCCGATCGTATGTTGGATGAAGTTAATTCTATGGCAGAATTAAATGAAACACCTGTTGATGAAGCTGTTGATTTAGAAGCTAAATATTCTGGTGTTGATGCATCAGTTGATGATGAATTAGAAAAATTGAAAAAAGAAATGGGCTTATAAAAAGCCCATTTTTCATTAATTAAATAGAGAAAGCCTCAATCACTTTGATTGAAGCTTTTTTATTAATAATTTGAGTTACTCTTTTATAAATCTCTCTATTTTAGCAAAGTGTTTTTTATCTTTCTTATCGTAATTTATTCCAATTAACAATAAATTACCATGATAATGTTCTAAGCTTTGAACATAGTTTTTATCCTTAATCTGATTAATAGCTGTCTCAACATTTTTATCATATTTAAGCTCAATAATCATAGCTGGATAGTCAGATTTAAATGGAATAAATGCTATATCACAAAATCCTTTACCTGTTGGTAATTCTCTAATAGGTGTATAATAATCTCTAGTTGTATAATAGGCTAACATAATTGTTGTATATAAAGAATTCTCATCATTGTATTCTAAATTAGAATTGATAAACGAGTCATGAACTTCTTCTAACCCTTTTGCTACTTTTTCTTCATCTAATTGCCAAGTTGATTCTAACAAACTTTGAGCATTATATATAGCTTGATATGTTTTTTCATATTTAGTTGTTTTAATGGATTGTATAAAAGAATTAACAACTTCTTTATTAGGAATATAGACTGTTCCTGTTTCTCTATGATATCCTAAATATCCTAGATGAACAAGCATTGTTAAAACATCGTCTTTATTTTTAAATATTGACATATCATTTTGAAAACCTTCAGTATCTACTTTAATCTTTTCTCCAGCAAGCAATTGAATAATAGTTTCTTTCAAGCCATCAAAATTCATATTAATATACTTACTTAAACTATCGAATGTCCCAGTTTTTGTCCAATAACTTCTACATGTTTTAGTAGATATAGCTTTAACGACGGATCTTGGACTATAAATAGATACCTCATTAGTTATGTGATAACCATCATACCATAACTTCATTTCATTAAAATCCATATTATTTTCTATACATAACTGTTTAACCTCATTTTCTGTAAAACCCATAAACTCTTCCAGCGGTTTTGGTTCGATCATACTAATTTCATCAAACATATTTAAAGCACTTTCATCACCGTATTTTTTAATAGGTAATATACCTGTCATATAAACTAACGAAATGCAAGTTTTTGTTTTAAAGAGAGTACGTAAAAATTCAAGAAATTGTTTCTTTTTTTCTTCATCAGATTGTGGATCTCTTAGAACACAATCCCATTCATCAAGAATAAATATAAATTGTTCCCCTACTTGATCATAGACATTCAATAATGACAGTGAAAGATCTTGATCATCATAAAAGAATACATCTGGAAATTCACGTTTAATTTCTATCATCAATATTTTAGTAATATGTGCTTTCATATCCTTAATATCTTTAAACTTATAGTAAAAATCCATGATATCAATCGCAATAATATTATATTTATTAAGATGTTGTTGATAATCATCAATTTGTGAAATCTTCAAATCATCAAACAAATAATTGGATGAACAACCTTTAGAATAATAAGCAACAAGCATATTAGCATCAGTACTTTTGCCAAATCGTCTTGGTCTTGATACACAAACAAAACGATTTTCTTTATTAATATATTTATTAATAATAGAAATCATTAATGACTTATCAACAAATATATCTTCCTTTTTTAAGAATTCAAAATTTTTATTATCAGGATTTAAATAAATACCCATATGGATCGTCCTCCTTTTGTTTATTATATCTAAATTGACTTTTTATATCAATTTATAAAGCAATTTAAAATTTAAATATATCAAACACTCTATCATCATCAATAACTCTAGATGTCAAATTATTAGAATGATCAAGCATCATTTCTACTCTACTCTTTAAAGCTATATCAATGAAACGATCAATGTCAATACCTCTAAGTTCGAAAAATAAGAATGGATTTTCATCAAATCTGACAGCCACTCCATATAGTGTTGCTGCAACATGCTTGCACATCAATGCCCAGTCAGGACAGCTACAAAAATAATTAATTTCTGTTGGATTAGGAAATAAGCCTTCATCTCCAGTAAACAAGTCCTTTAAATCATCAGGAAAATTACCTTTAATCAATTCTTCCATATTTTCAATCTTTTGACTGCATTGTTTCATAATTGCTTGTATACGTTCTTCACTTAGACGACTTATCCTAATTTCAACACAATATGGTGCTTTTCTATTACCTTGTACCCTTGATATAATCTTACCTTTTTGAATTTTCAAATCAATAACAGCACCTGATAAAATATAATGTTTACCTCTACTAAGTCTGGTTTTATAATCAGCATATTTTTCAATATTTTGACACCATGCCTGACCCCACCAGCTGGTTGCTATATCATCAGAGTGAGGAATGACTGGTTCCATAACCCTTCCTTTTTTCTTAGCATTTGTTACACTTTCATGGGCTTTTTGTCTTAACTCTTGAGCCGATAACTGCTCATAGGTTGTTTGATAATTCCAATATCTACTCATTTGTATCACCATCCAATGTTAATAAATTCAGTAATTCATCATTACTCATTTCTGTTATCCACTTTGTATCAGTAGTAATGATTTCATCAGCCAAAGCTTGTTTTGATTCAATCATCTTATCTATCTTTTCTTCAATAGTACCATTACATACAAACTTATGTACAAATACATTTTTCTTTTGTCCAATTCTAAAAGCACGATCACTTGCCTGATTTTCGACAGCTGGATTCCACCATCTATCAAAATGAATGACATGGTTAGCACCAACTAAATTTAATCCTGTACCAGCTGCTTTAAGTGATAAAACAATATAAGGAATATACTCTTCATCACTATTAAATCTTTCTACAATTTCCTGTCGTTTTTTTACAGGAGTGCCACCATGTAATACGAATCCTTCTTTATGGAATATTGTTTCTAGATATTCTGATAAATAATCACAAATTTCACGATATTGTGTAAATACTAAAACACGTTCTCTTTTTGTATAAATTGTTTCACAAATACTTTTTAACATTTCAAATTTACCACTTTCTCTAGCAATATAATCTGTTTTATGCAAGTATTGATCAGGATGATTACATATTTGTTTATATTTGGTAAGAGCTGATAAAATAATACCTCTTCTTTGCACAGACGATGTACTATTTTCTATTTGTTCAATAACATCTTTTGTAAGTCGTTGATAATAAGCTTGTTGTTTTTTAGTGAGATCTATATGATCGATAACTTCTATTTTATCAGGTAAATCACTAATAATTGATTTATCAGTCTTAACTCTTCTTAATATAAAGGGCGATACCATGTTTCTAAGTTTTGTCATATTTTGTGGTTTATATTCTAATGTCTTACTAAATTTCTTAAAATCGTCTGATGATCCTAATAAACCTTTATTTAAGAAATCAAATAATGACCATAGATTTGTTAATTCATTTTCAATTGGTGTACCTGTCATAGCAATACGCATCTTTGAATTAATTTTCTTAATATTTCTTGTTTGTTTTGTTTGTGGATTTTTGATAGCTTGCGCTTCATCTAAAATTAAGCAATCCCAAATTATATCATTTAAATATTGTATTTTAGACGCCATTGCATAAGTTGTGATAACTAAGAAAGGTTGATGTTTCCTAAGTTCTTCACTCATAAAATCAGCATTCATACCATGAGCTATATAATAGTTTAAATCAGGTACAAATTTTTCGATTTCTTTAGACCAGTTTCCTAGTAATGAAGCAGGCACAATAAGTAATGCATGAGCATTTTGGTTTTGTGCGTACATATTTTCTAAAAATGTTAATACCTGTAATGTCTTACCTAAACCCATATCATCAGCCAAACAAGCCCCAAAACCAAACTGATTCATATAATTCAACCATGTATAACCACTTTGTTGATATGGCCTAAGTGTAGCATTAATATGTGGTACTTCACTTATATTCATACGATTAGGATCTCTTAGATTATTAACCATATTATTAAGCCATTCACCATTAGAAATTGTCACACCATTATCTACATCAATATCTTCAGCCTCCATTTGTGATTGGAAAGCTTCTTTTAATGTAACAGTACCATCATATTCCTTCACATGTTCTAATAGTTCTTCTAAACGATGATGATTGATTTCAACCCATTGTCCTTTAAACCATACTAAACCTTCTTCGTGATCCAACAATTCTTCTATTTCTGCATCTGATAGCTTTTGTCCGTTAACTGCTAATCTAGCATCCATCTCTAATATAGCATTAAAACCAACAGTCGATGGTTCTCTATCACCTATACTAACATTAATAGATACCGATGAATTCTTCTTACGCCACCAATTAGGCACACGACATTTAATATGACATTTTTCAATCTCAGGAACACATAATAACAAGTCATAAGCTTCTTTAGCTGTTAATTTGACAGGATGAAACATTTCACCTGTTTCCATAAAATGAGCAATGAGTGGTGATACTTCTGCTACTTTATTTAAGCATGATAACAATGATATAAGTTTTAACCTATCATCTTTATATTCTTCTAATGCATATTTTAAAGGGACATGTTCTATTTTATTATTTGTTTTAGTCGCATAAGATGCCATAAAAGCAAAAGGATAATTTTTATCATCCAAATCTACTAAATGAAAATAGATTCTATGAGCAACTGTGAGATTCTGTGATTTTTCAGTTAAATAAAATTGTACCGAACCTTGATAATCTTTGATTTCACTGGCAAAAACTTCAGTAAGTTTAATAAAGATATGATCTAACCAATCTCTGTTAATATATTCATTCACTACAATAAAAGGAATAGAATCTAGTAAATAATCATATGTATCCTCGTGTATTT
>JAJQGQ010000009.1 GCA_021200395.1 Erysipelotrichaceae bacterium | reverse complement strand
CAATTAATTCTTCATTATTATA
This sequence comes from Erysipelotrichaceae bacterium, assembly GCA_021200395.1. Lineage (GTDB taxonomy): Bacteria > Bacillota_I > Bacilli_A > Erysipelotrichales > Coprobacillaceae > JAJQDJ01. The sequence goes on along the minus strand of JAJQGQ010000009.1, from coordinate 10,661 downwards.
TTGTCTTTTATAGGCATAAATATAAGGATGATTTTCTATAAATGGTACATAGTTACCTTCACTTATAACTTTGTATTGTTTTCTAAGTTTTATAAGTTTTTGATAATAATAGAAGATAGAATTTGGATTGTTGAGATTATCTTCTACATTGATTGTTGTATGATTAGGATTCATTTCCATCCAAGGTGTTGAGTCACTAAATCCGCCATCCTTATTCCATTGCATTGGACTTCTGGCATTATCTCTTGACTTAGCTTGGAGTATTTCATGGATTTTATCTTCTGATAAACCTTGATTTTTTAATATATGATAATAATTAATACTTTCGACATCTCTATATTGATGAATATCGGTAAAATAATTATTGGTCATACCAATTTCTTCACCTTGATAGATATAAGGTGTTCCTCTTTGCATATGTATAGTGGTTGCAAGCATTTTAGCAGATATATCATGATATTTTGTATCATTACCAAAACGTGAAACACTTCTAGGTTGATCATGACAATTCCAAAATAAAGCATTCCATCCAACTTTCATACCTAGTTGCCACTTATTGAATATATCTTTTAATTCTTGGAAGTTAAAAGGCATAGTTGTCCATTTTTCTTGATTTTGGTAATCTACTTTTAAATGATGAAAATTAAATGTCATGTTTAATTCATGATTGTTTGGATTGGTATAGTTATTACAGTTTTCTATAGTAGTACTTGACATTTCGCCGACAGTAATAATATCATCATATTTTCCAAAGGATTTTTGGTTGATTTCACGAAGATATTGATTCATTTGGCTGCCATCTGTATAAAAACGTTTGCCTACGCCGTTGTCATCATCTTCAAATGCATCTTTACTTATCAAATTAATCACATCAAAACGAAATCCCTTAATACCTTTATCAATCCAAAAATTCAATATTTTGACTAATTCCTCTCTTACATTAGGATTTTCCCAGTTAAGATCTGCCTGTGTCTTATCAAATAAATGTAAATAATATTCATCTAACTCTTCAACATACTCCCATGCTGATCCACCAAATTTAGACTGCCAATTTGTAGGCTTTTTTCTAAAGAAATAATAATCCTTATACTTTTGTTCACCCTTTAAAGCTCTTTGAAACCAAGTATGTGTTGTAGAAGTATGATTAAAAACCATATCAAACATCAATCCAATATTTCTTTTATGAGCTTCATTAATCAATTCATCCAAATCATCCATCGTTCCATAAATAGAATCAATATGATAATAATCAGTAACATCATATCCATTATCATTTTGTGGTGACACAAAAAACGGTGTTATCCAAATATAATCAATACCTAATAATTTTAAGTAATCTAACTTACTTGTAATACCTTTTAAATCACCAATACCATCATTATTAGAATCTTTAAATGACTTAGGATATATTTGATAAACAACTTTATCTTTAAAATTTGACATATAATACCTCTATATAATTTCAATAATTTGTTTTTGTTTTGTTTTTACTATATCATTTTCCAATAATGTAACTTCATGCTTAGATGTAAAGACAACTGGTGATACCATTGATTTTCCTTTTGATTTCACAAATTCTATATCAACTTTAGCAATACTTTGTCCTTGTTTAACTTTATCACCCATTTCAACATAACTTTCAAATCCTTCCCCATTTAATTCCACAGTATCCATACCTAAATGGATTAATACTTCTAAACCGTTTTCGTTTCTAATACCATATGCATGTTTAGTAGGGAAAGTCATAACAATTTCTCCACTAAATGGAGCAACAACATTTCCATCAGTTAAATCTACGGCAAAGCCATCACCCATCATTTTTGTGGAAAATACCTGATCCTGAACTTCTGTAATAGGTATTATTTGTCCTTGCAAAGGTGAGATAAATAATTCTGAATCTTTTATATCTTCAATATTTTCACCATATAAATCTTCATCTGTTAAACGTTGCTTACCAACAATATAAGTTAATGTAAATGATATAACAATCGCAATAATCATAGCAATTGCAAATTGTAACATATATTGTGGGAAAATGGATAAGATACCTGGAATACCACCAACACCAATAGAAGTTGCCATAACACCATTAGCAACTGAGAAAGTTGCTGCGCATGCGGAACCGATCATACCACAAACAAATGGAAACATATATTTTAAATTGACACCAAACAACGCTGGTTCAGTGACGCCTAAATAACAAGAAATACATGCTGGTATAGATACTTGTTGTGCTCTATCATTTTTCTTTTGTAATACAACCATAGCTAATACTGCTGAACCCTGAGCAATATTAGATAATGCAATCATAGGCCATAGGATGGTTCCACCAAATGAACTGACTAATTGTGTATCAATAGCATTTGTCATGTGGTGTAAACCTGTAATAACCAATGGAGCATATAACAAACCAAAGAAAGTTGCAAATAACCAACCAAAATTTGAAGTTAAACCACTATAAACGATTTCTGAAATGAAATTACCAATCGCCCATCCAATAGGACCTACAACAGTATGAGCAATTAAAACAGCTGGTACTAATGAACAAAATGGAACTACAATCATACTAATGTATTCAGGTGAAATCTTTCTGAAAAATTTTTCTAAATAAACTAATACAAACCCTGCCAGCATAGCTGGAATAACCTGTGCTTGATAACCAATCATTTGTACTTGGGCAAAGCCAAAATCCCATACTGGAATATCTGCTGCAGCTGTAGAAGCAACACTATAAGCATTTAGTAATTGGGGAGATACTAATGTTATACCTAAAATAATACCCAATATTTGTGTTGTCCCCATTTTTTTAGTAATTGACCACACAATACCAACTGGTAAGAAATGGAATACAGCTTCACCTATTAACCATAGGAAACTATCGACACCACTCCAAAATTGTGAAATATCTACTAATGTCTTTGTACCATTTTCAAAAAAGTAAATTGAATCAATACAATTTCTAAAACCTAAAATCAAACCACCACAAATCAAAGCTGGAATTAATGGAGCAAATATTTCGCCTAAATTACCTATTAATCTTTGCAACCATGTTTGATTTGATTTAGCAGCATCTTTAGCAGAATCTTTACTTACGCCTTCAATACCTGATACAGCAATAAAATCATTATAAAAAGCTTGAACATCATTACCAATAATAACTTGAAATTGACCTGATTGTGTGAATGTTCCTTTTGCAGAAGGAATGGACTCAATCTTTTTAACATCAGCTTTTTTATCATCAATCAATACAAAACGCATTCTTGTAACACAATGTGAAACAGCCTTTATATTTTCTTTACCACCAACATATTTTAACAAATCAGTTGCATCATTTTTATACTTTCCCATATATATTCTCCTCTCTTATTAACTTGTACGTACAACTTACGAATATATATTAACATGTACGTACATGTAAGTCAACAAAAAAATAAAAAAAGTATAAAAAAACGAACCTATTCGGTTCGTCGGGCAAAATCTACAAATCTAAACTTATCTGGTCTATGTTTAGATAAGGTATATTGAAACAATGTAGCATCTTCTAAATAAGTATATGATTTCACACATACTAACAAATCATAATCCTTCATGTCTAATAATTTTTTTTCTTCTTCAGTAGCCTTGATAACGGTTATTTCTTTTCTGGCAAAGCTTATTTTTAATCCCAAATCATTTTCGATATATTCATATAAGGAATTCTGTGCATGTTCAATCGTTAAATCAGGTACAACTTGAGCATTGATATAATCAATATCTAATATAATTTTTTCTCCATCAATTTCACGAATTCTTTCAATATGATAAATATTACCATCATCCATATATAATTCTTTTTTTAATTCATCTGAAACTGGTAAATATTGAAATGTATGCACAAAAGTATGAACTTCACCAGGCATTGTCTTTTGTAATTCTTTAAAACTTATAACTCCTGATACTGGGAAATCAATCTTACTATTATCTAAAACTAATGATCCTTTACCTTTTTCTTTTTGTATATAACCATTTTGTAATAGTAGGTTTAAAGCTTTCCTAATCGTATCTCTAGAAGCATCATATAATTTCATTAATTCATATTCTCCAGGAAGATAAGTATTAGCAGGTATATCACCACTTTTTATTTTATCTAATAGATCCTGATATATCATTTTATACTTGGTCATAATGTCACATCCTCGGGTTTATTATACTTCAAATAATTTGTCCGTACAAGCTAAAAAAACTATCATAAAGATAGTTCTTTAGCTTCTTTCATATTTGTAATCATACCTTTATAGTTTAATCCATAAAGTGAGGCAAAACGTGACATTGTAAAGTTACCAGCTTTGAGTTGTTCATCGGTAGGAGAAGCACCTTGATAAATGAAATATAAATCCTTATTTGATAATAATGTTTCATCAACACTTCCATAGAAACGATCTAATAAGTTTCTAATAGCACCACACATACTATGCCAATACATAGGTGCACCAATAATAATTATATCGGCTTCACTCATTTTATCAACAACTTCATCAAATTGATCATCATCAAAATGTTGACCATAAGTATATATTTTATAATCGACAAGATGAAGTGTTTCATAATTTTGATTTTTTAGTAATTCTTTGGCAAGTTCTACAGTGTTTCCATTTTTATTAGGACTACCATTAATAAATAGTATCTTCATATTATTCATCATAATCAGCTGAAGCAGATAAGTCAGCGTATTTATCTAATTCTGCAATCTTAGCTTCTAATGTTGTTTTAACAGCAGTTACTGCAGCTTTTCCTAAAGTAAGAATTTGTGGATATTCATCACTATTAACAACTTTCACAATAATTTCACCAGCTTTGTTTGGATCACCAGCTTGTTGATGTTTGTTTTCAAAGTTACCAGGTCTTGATTTACCTACTGTTGCTTCATAATCACCAATCGCAGCTTTTGTACCTTTTAAGGATTCTTCATCATAGAATCTTGTTCTAAAGGCACCAGGTTGTACAACCATTACTTTGATACCTAAAGGTTCACATTCTTTTCTTAAACCATCAGTTAATAATTCTAAAGCAGCTTTAGAAGAAGCATAGTATCCTGAACCAACAGCTGATCTTGCAGCAGCAATTGAAGTAACGTTTAAGATAGCTCCTGATTTTTGTGCACGCATACCAGGAAGTACGGCTTTAATCACATTGATAGGTCCAAATAAATTTGTTTGGAAAAGTTTTTGAATTTCTTCATCTTCGCCTTCTTCAACAGCACTACGATAACCATAACCAGCATTATTGACTAATACATCAATAGTACCAAATTTTTCATTTGCTTCTTTAACAGCATTGATAATACTTTCTTTATCAGTAACATCTAAAGAAACAGCTAAAGCAGTTTCTGGATAAGCATCAACAATATCCTTAACTTTATCTTTATTTCTAGCAGTAACAACCGCTTGATCTCCACTTGCAAGTACTGCCTTTGCTATTCCTGCACCAATTCCACTTGAACAACCTGTAATAAGCCATGTTTTCATATGATATTCCTTCTTTCTTTATTTTTTACAAGCTTATTATAAAAAATATAAAAGAATATGTACAATATTGATAAAGCACGCTAGTATAATTTCAACGCATACTAAAAAAGTGAAGATTACTCTTCACTTGTAATAGGATCAACTTTTGTCTTGATTTCTTTTCTAGTCGCATATAATGAATATATAACTGCTAAACCTTCGGCAAACCAAAATGCATACCATGTATAAGAAATACCTAAAGTAATGGTTAAAACATAAGCTACTGGTACTAAAACAACCAACTGTCTAATAGCTCCACCAATCATATTAATCACACCATTACCAAGTCCTGAGGCAAAATAACCACATAAAATAGTAACAGAACCAAAAACAAATGTTACTGAAATAATTCTTAAAGCTGGAATACCAATCGCTAATAATTCTTCACCTGCTGAAAACAATGACATCAATTGACTTGTAAAAATCATAAAAATCGCTGTACCTAATAATCCAACTGCTACGCCAACTGGAATAATAATCTTCCATACTTCCTTAATACGCTTACCATTACCAGCTCCATAATTATACCCAACAATAGGGATAGCAGCCTGACCTAAACCATTCATAGGCATCATTAAGAAACTTTGTAACTTATAATAAACCCCAAAGAAAGCCACTGCTGTTGAAGAAACTGTCAACAACATCGCATTCATTGCAAAAGTCATAATACTTCCAATTGCTTGCATAATAATCGTTGGTAAACCAACACGATAAATTTCTTTCACTTCAGCTAATGTAAAATGATAATTCTTAAAACTTACATGAATAATAGGATTCTTAAAGCGATTCATCAATAGTGCTGATGCAGCAGAAATCCATTGGGCAATAACTGTTGCAAGCGCAGCTCCTGCAATCCCCATTTGTGGAAAACCAAACATACCAAAAATAAGTAAAGGATCCAAACATATATTAATCACTGCACCAATAATTAAAGAAATCATACTTAATACTGTATCACCTACAGCTTGTAATAATCTTTGTCCATATGTTTGTAAGAATACACCATAACAGAAAACTACACAAATACTCATATATTGTTGTGTTAAATTTTGAAGTTCAGGATCACTAGTCAACAATTTAGAAATGGGATTACTAAAGAACAATCCTACTAATGAGAAAATAACAGCAGTCCCTAATACGAGTATTAAGCCAGTTGTAGCTCCGCTACAAGCACCTTCCTTATCTTGTTGACCAACACGCTTGGATAACAATGCATTCATACCAACACTCGTACCAACCGCAATCGCAATCATTAAAAATTGAATAGCGTAAACTAGAGAAGTAGCCGTTAAAGCTTGTTCACTTAGTCTTGCGACAAAGATGGAATCGATAATGTTATATAATGATTGTATAAGTAGTGACAACATCAAAGGTATTGACATATTGAGCAAAAGTTTATTCATAGGCATAGTAGCCATTTTATTTTCTTTCATTTTGTACCTCCCGATGGTTATGATAAACCTAAACAAATTATGTGTCAAGGTACCTAAATAAATTTATTTGGATGAAATTCTTGACATTACAACTATTGTAATGTTTATAATAAAAGCATTGAGGTGATTGATTTGGAAAATAATTTAACAAAAGGTAATGTCTTAAAAACATTGATTTATTTTTCATTACCATTTTTATTATCATATTTTATGCAAACACTCTATGGTATGGCAGATTTGTATATTATAGGTCAATACTATGGCACAGCTTCAACAACTGCTGTCTCTATTGGCTCACAAATCATGCATATGATTACGGTGATGATTGTTGGTTTAGCAATGGGGACAACAGTCCTTATAGGTCAAGCAGTAGGTGCTAAAAAGAGTGAAGATATTTCAACGGTTATTGGTAATACGATTACTTTATATATGGGTATTGCAGTGGTATTAATGATTGTTGTATTGATGTGTATTAATCCTATTGTGAATATTATGTCTACACCTAGTGAAGCTATAGCAGGAACAAAACTTTATTTAACAATTTGTTTTATAGGTATTCCTTTTATTACAGCTTACAATTTGATAAGTTCAATTTTTAGAGGTTTGGGCGATTCTAAGAGTCCGATGTATTTTATAGCTATTGCTTGTGTTGCTAATATTGTTTTTGATTATATATTTATAGGTTATTTTCATTTAGATACAGCAGGTGCTGCCTTAGGAACAACACTTGCGCAAACATTAAGTGTAATTGTGTCACTTTTGATGATTATGAAAAGAAAAATGATTCATTTATCTTTGTCAGATTTAAAAATTCAAAGTAAAACTGTGAAAGATTTACTATCTATTGGGGTACCTGTAGCTTGTCAGGATGGTTTTATTCAAGTATCTTTTTTAGTTATTACGATTATTGCTAATCGCAGAGGATTAGATGTAGCAGCAGCTGTTGGTATTGTAGAGAAGATGATTAGCTTTATGTTTTTAGTCCCTTCATCTATGCTTTCTAGTGTTTCTGCTTTAGCAGCTCAAAATGTTGGTGCCAATGAACATATTCGCGCTTCAAAGACATTACAATATGCTTGTACGATAGCAGTAAGTTGGGGATTATTGATGGTTATCGTGATGCATTTCTTCTCTTATCCTTTAATTGGAATGTTTAGTGATAGCGAATCTGTTGTGACTTTAGCTTGTCAATATATGTCAGGATATGTTTGGGATTGTGTTTTTGCTGGTATTCATTTTAGTTTTAGTGGCTATTTCTGTGCTTATAATTTATCATTGATCTCATTTATTCATAATTCTATATCTATTATTTGTGTAAGGATACCTTTTGCTTATTTATCAGCTATTTATTTTCCTAGTACTTTATTACCTATGGGATTAGCATCAGCCTCTGGATCATTGATTTCAGTTTTGATTTGTATTGGTGTTTTCATTTATATGAAACGAAAGGGCAAATTAAATGGACAAGTTGTATAAAATTGGTGAAGTAGCAAAAATGTACAATATTTCTACAAGTTTGCTTCGTCATTATGAAGAAGAAGGATTGCTTGTACCGCAATATATTGATGCTAAAACACATTATCGTTATTATGGTATTCAACAATTAGAAGTACTCAATACCATATGTTCATTAAGAGCACTAGATATCAGTATTAACGATATAAAAACTTATCTAGAAGGTAGAGACATTGATAAAATCAAACAAATGTTACAAAGTCAAAAAGCTATTGTGCAACAACGTATGCAGGAATTACAAACTATTGCACAAAACATCGATCATCGTCTAGCTTTAATAGACGATGCCCTGTCTTCTAAAATAAACATTATAGAAATCAAAGATATACCACCATGTACTCTAGCTTATGTTGAAAATTCAATAGCCCCACAATCTTATTTAGACTTAGAAACATCCATTAGAGAACTTGAAAAATATCACAATAATACAAGTGTTTATCTAGGCAAAATTGGTATAAGTATCGCTCAAGAACATCTTATAAAACAACAATTTGATCAATATGATCGTGTCTTTATGATATTAGATGAAGATGAATATTATGATGGACCTATTATTAAATTAAATAAAGAAACTTGTATTACTATACGTTTTCGAGGTACACATAAAGATGCTAAACAATACTATGAAAAATTATACCAATATATATTAGATAATCATTATACAATCAATAGTTTTTCTAAAGAAATCACATATATTGATGAAGGTTTAACTGATAACGTTAATTTATATGTTACAGAAATACAAATACCTATAAGAACTGAATTTTAGGATTTAGTTCTTTTTAGATTTCGGTTATAATAATGTTAGGATAAATGATCAAAATGGAGGAAGTATGAAACTAGGAATATTAGGAACAGGTATGATTGTTCAGGATGTATTATCAATGATCAATAAGATTGATATAGAAAGAAAGGTATTGTTATCAACAAAACGTAGTGAAGAGAAAGCTAAGGCTTTAGTTAATCAATATCGATTAGATGGTTATTATTTAGATTATGAGGAATTATTAAATAGTGATGTTGATACGATTTATATTGGTTTACCTAATCATTTACATTATGAATTTGGTAAGAAAGCGTTAGAACATCATAAACATGTCATTATGGAAAAACCAATGACAGCTAATACTAGAGAACTCAATGAATTATTAGCAATAGCAAAAACCAATCATTTGATTATGGTAGAAGCTGTCAATATTCATCATTTACCAGCATATAAACAGTTAAAACAAGAAATCAATAGAGTAGGGGATATTAAGATTATAAGCTTTAATTATAGTCAGTATTCTTCTCGATATGATCGATTTAAACAAGGTATTATTGAAAATGTTTTTGATTATCATAAAGCTGGTGGAGCATTAATGGATTTGAATATTTATAATTTACATGGTTTAGTAGGACTGGTAGGAAAGCCTGATAACATCAATTATGTTGCGAATATTGAAAGAGGAATAGATACTAGTGGTATTGTGACACTAGAATATCCTACATTTAAAGCTATATGTATTGGTGCGAAAGATTGTAAGGCACCTTTATCCTTAACGATTCAAGGTGATTTAGGTGCTATATGTATGAGTAAGCCCTTAGGACAATTGGATTCATTTACATTTATAGATAATAAAAATGAAACTATAACATTTGGTGACATGAAAGAGCATCGTCTATATTATGAATTTGTAGAATTTAACCGTATGATTAATGAATTAGATTATGATAAAGCTGATGAACTTATGGAAACAACGAAGATTGTCAGTGAAATCATTGAAGAAGCTAGAAAACAAGCAGGAATTATATTTGATAACGATAAAATACTAGCATAAGCTAGTATTTTAATGTTTTCACCCAATTTTGTAGTTCTGTTTTAGAAATGTTGGCATCAAGTCTTGCTCCAGGAATAAATGTAGCGTTAGTACTTTCTTGTAGCTTTTTCTCAGTTTGTCCAAGTCCACTGCTACCACTTGTCGCAAATACAATAATCTTTTTATCTTTTAAATCATAACCTTCTAAAAAGGTATTAACAATAGTTGGTGCAACATACCACCAAATAGGAAATCCTAAAAAGATTGAATCATATTGATCCATATGTTCTACTGTATTTAATATAGCAGGTCAAAAGCTTGGATTATCTTTCATTTCATAACTACTTCTACTTTTAGGATTCTGCCAATCT
>JAJQGQ010000157.1 GCA_021200395.1 Erysipelotrichaceae bacterium | reverse complement strand
GAATTAATCTTATTAAATTAAATATTAATGTTATTTAAAAAATGTGACATTTGTCATATGATAGTTTTCACGACTTTCGCTGGTACACCCGCAACCATTACATTATCAGGTACATCTTTAGTCACAACACTACCAGCTGCAATAACACAACCACTTCCAATAGTGACTCCAGGCATAATCGAAACATTTGCTCCAAACCAGCAATTATCACCAACTGTAATTGGTAATGCTTTTTCTAGTCCTTTATTTCTACTATCATAATTAAGAGGATGAGAAGCTGTATAAAAGCCACAGGATGGTCCTATAAATACGTTGTTACCAATAGTAATATCAGCACAATCCATAAAATAATTATTGATATTGATAAAAACATTATCACCAATATGAATATTAAAACCATAATCACAATTAAACGGTGATAACAGTTCTAAATTATCAGGTAAATATCCTAGTATATCCTTAATAACATCATAACGTGAAGAATCACTAGGTTTTAACTGATTAAGAGCAAAGCACTTATCAAAGCATGCATATCTTAATTTTAATAACTCTTGATTATTATTAGCATCATACCATAAGCCGTTATTCATTTTTTCTAATTCGTTCATTTTTTTCACCTTTTTTATTATATCACATTTTACATAAAAATACATTTGACATTATTACGGTATACCGTTACAATAAACATGGAGGTGATACCATGATTATTAATGATTTATTACAAGAAAAAAACATGAGTAAATATCAATTATCAAAATCAAGCCAAGTCCCTTATTCTACAATCAATGATATTTGTCATGGAAAAACAAACCTAAAAAATTGTTCTGGCGAAACTCTTTATAAAATATCTAGAATACTTGATATAACAATGGAAACATTAATTGAAGATAGTATAAGGTGTGATTTTGAATTATTTAAAAGCAATGTATGTCACAAATTAAAGTGTTTAAGTGATATTGATTTTATTATTTCTATTTTAGAGAATAATGAGATAAATGAATATTATCAAAAAAAATGGTATCCTGAATGTCTTTATTTACTTGCAATGGTTGATTATTTATCAAGGATTCATGATATACCTTTATGTGATGAGTTTGATGAAATACGTCATCAAAAACTTGATAAACCACTTTATCCAAAAGGGATTATTATTAAGGCTAAATTATATAATGATGACTCTATAATGGTTAAAGCTTTTAATGAATCGATTTTAGAATTTAGAAATTTTAATATAGTGGAGAGTGATATTAGAAATGTCATATAAAACAAATGAATTTGAAAGCTTTAATAAAAATAATTTGGATGATTATCTTAAAGCTTTTTCAAAAGAATTTAGAAAAATAAATGGTAAACAAGCTAAAGCTGAAATTGTCCTAGTAGGCGGAGCAGCAATTCTTGTGAATTATCATTTTAGAAATAGTACAACTAATATTGACGCCTATATACAAACAAATGGACATATAAAAGAGGCTATTAATCATGTCGGTGATCATTATAATTTACCCAATGGTTGGCTTAATGATGATTTTATCAAAACATCTTCTTTTTCGCCTAAATTAAGAGAGTATTCAAAATATTATCGAACTTTTTCTAACGTTGTTGAAATAAGAACAATCAGTGGAGAATATTTGATTGCTATGAAATTAAAATCTGCAAGAGATTATAAAAATGATATATCAGATATTGCTGGAATATTACACGAACAAATAAAAATTGGACACATGATTACTTTAAACAATATAAAAGAAGCTGTTATAAATTTATATAACAGTTGGGATGCTATTGACGAAGAGACCCAAAAGTATTGCGAATTATTAGTGGAAAATGCCAACAATGAAGACTTTTACAATGATTTAAGAAATAACGAAACTCATAATCGTCAATTAATCATTGATTTTGATAAAAAATACCCACATCAATTAAAAAATGATAATATTGATAATATTCTAAAACTATTAAAAAATAGCAAAAAGTAATTATTTATATAATCTTTACTTGACAATATTTTATCATTCAGTATTATATAACAAACGGAGGATATTTATGAATACAAAGGTTATATTTTTTGATATAGATGGAACATTAATTAGTGAAAATACTTTTACCATTCCTAAATCGACAATTAAAGCAATTGCTTTAGCACAGGATAATGGTCATCGTTGTTTTATTAATACTGGGAGACCTAAATGTACCGTTGATGATATGATTACTGATATTCCTTTTGATGGTTATATTTGTGGTTGTGGAACTTATGTAGAATATCATGATAAGGTTATATATCATAATACCTTAAACGAGGATATTAGAAAATTAGTGATTCAATTGTGTTATCAATGTCATGTTGATGCTGTATTAGAGGGAAAAGATGCTGTTTATTTTACTGAAAATATAAGACATAAAGATGTCTCAGATATGAAAAAGCATTATATTGAATTGGATTGTCCAGTTTATGAAGTTAAAGAGAATGAGTTAGTACCTTTTGATAAATTAGCAGTATGGTATCATAGTGATAGTGATATTGAAACATTTAAAGATAAATTATCACCATACTTTGAAATCATTCAAAGAGCTGATGATTTCTTAGAAATTGTTCCTTTACCACATTCTAAAGCAACTGGTATACAAACAATCATTGATTATTTACATATGAGTCACAATCAAACAATATCTATTGGTGATTCTACCAATGATTTATCTATGCTAACTTATACAAAAGAGAGTATTGCTATGGGGAATGCTCATCCTGCCTTGTTTGATAAAGTCACTTATGTTACAGATGACATTGAAAACGATGGTGTTTATAAAGCATTAAAACATTTTAATCTATTTTAAAAGGTTCACAAATGTGAACCTTTTATTCTTCCTCAACATCAAATTGACTATTATATAACTCTGCATAGAAGCCATTCTTAGCTAATAATTCTTCATGAGTACCAGTTTCAACAATATCACCATGATTCATAACCAAAATAAGATCTGAATTCTTAATCGTAGAAAGTCTATGTGCAATAATGAACGATGTTCTATTTTCCATTAATTCATCCATAGCTTTTTGAATAATAATTTCACTACGAGTATCTACAGAACTTGTAGCTTCATCTAATATCAACATTGGTTTATTAGCTATCATAGCTCTAGCAATCGTTAATTGTTGTTTTTGACCTTGTGATAAGTTAACATTATCATTTAATACTGTGTCATAACCATTAGGTAATGTTCTAATGAAATGATCTAAGCCAACTGCTTTAGTCGCATTGATCATTGTTTCTTCAGATACATTTTTAGCACAATAAATTAGATTTTCTCGAATAGTACCTTCAAATAACCATGTATCTTGTAATACCATTGAGAACTGTGAATGGACTTCTTCACGTTTAACATCTTTAGTAGAAATACCATCAATCTTAATGCCACCCTGATTTGTTTCATAGAAACGCATCAATAAGTTAACCATTGTTGTTTTACCTGCACCAGTTGGTCCAACAATCGCAATTTTTTGACCAGCTTTTGCTTTTGCAGAGAAATCATGAATGATAGTTTGACCTTCATCATAACCAAAATTAACATGATCAAATTCGACATTGCCAGCTATATCACCTAATGATTGTGTTTTATATGATTCATCTTCCATTTCTTCAGCTTCCAAGAAATCAAAGACACGTTTACCAGCTGCAGCTGCCATTTGCATTGATTGCATAGATTGGGCCATTTGAGATAATGGTTGCGTAAATAATCTAATATAAATCATAAATGCAACAATAGTACCAAATGATGTCATATCATTCATAGTTAAAACAGCACCAACAACACATACAACAACATATCCAAAATTACCAATAAATGTCATAATAGGCATCATTAGGCCTGATAAACATTGAGCTCTAAAGGCACTATTTCTTAAACCTTGATTATATTCATCAAACTGTTTCTTAGATTTTTCTTCATCATTATATGCCTTCACAACCAAATGTCCTGTATACATTTCTTCAACATGACCATTTAATAAACCTAAATCTTCTTGTTGTTCATTGAAATATTTTTGAGAGTGAGACATAATAATCATCATTAAGACAAAACCAATAATGGTTGCCAAAATTCCAGATATTGACATAATCACATTAGTACTAAACATCATAACTAATGCACCAATAAATAAAGTTACTGCACTAACTAATGTACCAATACTTTGATTAAGTGTTTGACCAACTGTATCAACATCATTGGTAATACGAGATAGAATATCACCTGTTGACGTATGATTAAAGTAAGACATTGGTAAACAATTAATCTTATGAGAAATGGATTTTCTTAATTTCTTTGTAATATTTTGCGTAACATAATTCATAATCAAATGTTGTGCTAATGATAAAGCAAAGCTTGAACAATATAAAACAACCAAAACGACAATGAAACTCATTACTTTATCCATATCAATACTTGAATCTACCAAGCTATAAATACTTTCTGGTAATTCATCTAAAGCTTCTAATAAAGCTGATGAATCATCAGTATCAACTTCAGATAATAAAGTCATCATTTCTAACTGATCTTCACCTGAAATGGTCGTATCTTGAACAATAATATCAGTAAATAATGCGTCTTTAATGGAATCTGGTAAATCATTAAGAGCATCGGTAGATATATCTTCACTATCCATTTCACTCATTAAGCTTAATGCAGTGACTTGATCACTTGAAGAAATAGTAACACCATTGACTTCTACTTCATCAAATAAGATTTCAAGAACACTATCAGGTAAGTTTAACAATTGTTCCTGTAATTCTTCTTGATCAGTAATTGTAGACATTGAAGCAATAACTGTTTGAAATTCTGTTTTATCTTCATCAGATATGTCAGTTGAAGCTAAGATTTCTGAAGACTTAGTAGCTAATGATTGTTGGTCTAAATTACCAGATATTTCATCAACTAATAACTCCATATTACTTTGCATATTATCAGACATAACTGTTGTAACTTCTTCTAAATTATCAGTATTAGGTGATATACCTTCAGTAATAGCATTTGTTATATCTGATAATCTATCAGGACCTAAAATAGTACAAATAGAGCCACCCATAGCACATACAACAGCTATGACAATTAGAACTCTATATCCACCAGCAAATGCCAATAGTTTTCTAAAAAATTCTCCTACATTACCTTTTTCACCGGAATTAGTCTGTCTCATACGTCTATTCATTTTCTAATTCCTCCTTTGAAAATTGTGATAAGGCGATTTCATAATATACATCACAATTCTTTAATAATTCTTCATGTGTTCCAATACCAACAACCTTGCCTTCGTCCAAGACAACAATCTTATCAGCATCAATAATTGTACCAATACGTTGAGCAACAATAAGTTTTGTAGCATCCTTACAATAATCATTTAATGCTGTTCTTAAATCTTTATCAGTCTTAAAGTCAAGAGCTGAGAAAGAATCATCAAAAATAAAGATCTCAGGTCTACGACAAATTGCTCTAGCAATAGATAAACGTTGTTTTTGTCCTCCAGAGAAATTAGCACCATTTTGTGCTACATAACCATCATAGCCAACATCATCTGTTTCCACAAACTCATTAGCTTTAGCAGTATATATAGCTTCTACAATATCACTTTCTAAAGCTTGGCCTTTACCATTATCACCAAAATCTACATTAGATTTAATTGTACCTTTAAATAATACAGATTTTTGTGAAACATAGCCTAATTTATTTCGCAATGCTTTTTGCGTATAATCTTTTATATTAATACCATCTACTAATATTTCACCTTCACTTACATCATAAAAACGTGGTACTAAATTAATTAATGTAGATTTACCACTACCAGTTGAACCAATAAAAGCAATTGTTTCGCCTTTATGAGCAGTAAATGAAATATTCTCTAAAACATAATCCTGAGCATCAGGATATTTGAAACTAACATTTCTAAATTCTACTTCGCCTGTTTCTTCAGTATTTGAATCAGCAATATCACCATCAAAAATCTTTGTTTGTGTATCTAATACTTCATTAATACGTTGAGCAGCTACTAATGCTCTTGGTAACATAATGAAAATAGCTACTAACATCATAAATGACATAACAACCTGCATAGCATAACTTGAGAAAACAACCATATCAGAGAATAAACTAATCTTATCACTAATTAAAGCATTACTAATAAGATATGCACCAATCCAATAAATAGATAAAGTTAAACCATTTTGAATAAGCTGCATAGAAGGTTGCATCAAAGCCATAACCCCATTACCAACTAAGTTATTATGCTTTAATTCTTCATTAGCCACTTCAAATTTATCTTCTTGATATTCTTCAGCATTATAAGCACGAACAACAGATAAACCTGTTAAGTTTTCTCTAGCAACTCTATTGACATTATCTGTTAAATACTGAATTTTTCTAAATCGAGGTACAGCAAACATAACACAAATACCTACAACTGTAAGTAAAACGATAACTGCTACACAAGTTGCTGCACTCCATTGCCAGCTTTTATTAACAATCTTTAAAATCGCCCATACAGCCATAATTGGTGCTCTGATAAACATCTGCAATCCCATAACAATCAAATTCTGTACTTGAGTTACATCATTAGTGGAACGAATAATTAAACTTGATGTTGAAAATTTATTCACTTCTTCTAATGAAAATCCCTGCACTTTATCAAACATATCCTCACGGATTCTAGCACCAAAATTACTTGCTATACGTGATGAAAAGATGGCAACGCAAACAGAGCAGATCAAAGCTCCAAGAGCACATGCAATCATCTTTGCACCTTCAATAAGTATTTCATTCATTTCACTACCTTCAGTTTCTACTAAAGTTGTAATAGAACTCATATAATCAGGTAATTTCAAATCTAATCCAACCATAGCACAAATGAAAGCAATGCTTATGACAATATAAATATATTCGGTTCTAGTAAGTTTCTTAAATAATTTTAATATCGACATATTCATCATCCTTTCATTGGCATTATAATAAACAAAAATAAACTGAAAAAAAACAAAATATAAACTCAAAATAAAAAACCGAATGAATCATCATTCGGCTTTAATCTATTTTAATAACGAACACCACAAGTAAATCCACTAACACTTGTATAAGAAACAACCGCACCAGTATGAGGTGAATGAATAACTAGTCCATTACCAACATAAATTCCAACATGTCCTGATCTCCATACGATATCGCCTGGTTGTAATTGTGATAATGATATCACTGTACCACCTGATTTTTGTGCACTAGATGTACGAGGTATACTCTTACCATTTTGAGCATATACCCATTGTGTAAATCCAGAGCAATCAAATGTATTAGGTCCAGTAGATCCATACTTATAAGCACATCCTAATTTAGATTTGGCAGTTGCAACAATACCAGATGTTTTTGTAGTAACAACAACAGTTAATGTTTTAGAAGATGTATTTCCTGCAGCATCACTCACTGAATAAGTAACGGTATAAGTACCTTTAGTACTTGTTTTAACGTTACTGCTTATTTTAACTTCATCCGTCAAATCGCCATCTTTGTTGTCTGTAGCACTAGATAAATACTTAGATGCAGAGAAACTATCTCCTGTATAAATAGATACTTTAGATTTACTCAAAGTAATAGCAGGTGCTGTTAAATCTTCAACATCCACTGTCAAAGTTGCTGTAGATGTATTAGCAGATGAATCAGTTGCTGTAATTGTCAATGTTTGTGTTTCCTCAGATTTCGTATCAACACTACCTTCAACATTAACATCAACTTCTTTATCATAATTATCCATGATAGTAACATAATCACTATAATCAAAACTTGAACCATAATCAACTGTAATAGTATCATCAGATAACGTAATAGTAGGTGCAATAGTATCAGTAATAGTGAACTCATAAGTTTCTGTTGTTGTATTACCAGAATTATCAGAAACACTAACTTCTATCATTTGCGTTCCTAACTTACTTGTATCAAGAGTTTCATCTGTTTCAATAAAAGCAGAAACATCACCATCAACATTATCGGTTGCAGTAACATACTCAGTAATATCTGCACTACCATTGACTGCAACTTCAATAACATAACCATCACAACTTGTTGTAAAAACTGGTGCTGTCTTATCTATAACTTCTACTTCTACATTTTTTGTAACAGTATTACTGAACATATCAGTAGCTGATACTTCAACACTATATGTACCTAACTGATTGGCATCATAACTACTATCATCAATAGTTACATCAAGATTAGCCAATGAATCACGATTATCTTCAATACTAAACATTGTTTTATCTAAATCTGTTCCATAAAGAACTGATATTTTATTTGCATCAATTGTTGGTGCTTCTTTATCTATAGCAGCATAACCAACTAATCCAAAAGTAGAAACAAATAATAATGGGATAAACATTGCTTTACGATTTATAACATGTTCTTGCAAGTTTTCTAGGATAAATGTTTTTAAACGATTATTCATTTGTATCCTCCCTTTCAATAATATACCCATGGTTATTATAGACCATAAAATATAAAATGTCTACATTTTTCTTAAGAAATTCTTAAGAATTTTAAATAATATTGATTAAATCAATTTTTTTTAAAACAAAAAAATCAAGTGAGGGGAAATCACTTGATTTTTATTTGATAGACTATATTTTGAAGGGAGAGAGATTTTAGCCTATTATTATTTTGTCTTTTCCTAAGACATTTACATCATAGAAGATAAATGTGAAGTGAATATGAAATTCTGATGAATTTTATATGAACTATTCTTGTAACATTGGAAGACGTACTGTAAAGGTCGTTAAACGATCACTTTTCACATTGACACTTCCTTTGTGTAAATGAACGACTTGACTAACAATAGACAATCCAATTCCTGTACCTTTGGAAGCATGTGAAGTATCTCCTTGATAGAATTTTTCAAAAATACGTTTTTGATCTTCTGGCTTAATTTCTTCTCCATCATTGCTAATTGATATATCAATATATTCATCAATCTCATTCATTAGAATATTGATATGTCCATTTTGTGGGGCAAATTTAATAGAATTGTCTAATAAATTAATCCATACTTGTTTTAATAATTCTTCATTACCTTCAATAAAATGATCATTAAATGACAAATCAAAATGAATTCCTTTTTGATCCCACTTCTTTTCTAATAATATAACAACATTTCTAATCTGTTCAGAAACATTAAATTTTGTAACATTAGTTAGAATGGTTTGTTTTTCGACTTTAGATAAATTTAAGACATTAGTAGCCATATCAGCTAATCTTTCTGATTCGTCAATAATAATATCTAAATATTCGTTTTGGGTTTCTTTTGGTAGTTCATGATCCCTTAATATTTTAGCAAAACCTTTAATAGATACAATGGGTGTTTTAAATTCGTGAGAAAAATTATTCACAAAATCCGTTCTTAATAATTCTGTATTTTCTAATTCTTCAGCCAAATGGTTAAAATTGGTTTCCATTTCCTGGGATAAAGGAGTTCTACCTAATTGAATTCGGGTATCAAAAAGTCCTTGGGCTAATGCCTGCATACCATCAATAACCTCAACAATCGGTCTTCTTGGTATACGGCTTACTAAGCCAGAAACAATTGACCCTATCACTACACTAGCAATCCCAAAAATAATGAATGGAATGGAATAATGATAAGAATTTGTCTTAAAAACACCAAAATAAACGAGTGCTGTTATAAAAATAACTGTTATAAAAGCAGTTAAAGCCAATACAACAAATACAAACAAGGCAATAAGAAATGATACTACCCAACGATTAGGTCTATTTTTAAACATCATGTTTCACCGCCTTATATCCTAGTCCTCTTACTGATTCAATTGAAAATTCATCCCAATCGGCAAAACGTTTTCGTAATCGTCCAATATGAACCGTCACTGTTTCCCATCCTGTATCACTATCATAACCCCAAATATCATCCATTAATTGAATACGTGTAAATATTTTTCCAGGATATGATAATAACTTATAAAGCAACTGAAACTCTTTTAATGGCAAGGTTATTTCTTCACCAGGTCGTGAAACCGTTAAGCTATCATAATCTAAAGTCACATCACCAACATGAATTTGACGATCACTAACTATCTTTGCACGTCTTAATAAAGCCTGTATTTTTAATAAGAATTCTTCCTCATCTACAGGTTTACTCATATAATCATCTATACCTACTAAATAACCTTTTTTTCGATCTTGCGTCTCCTGCTTTGCAGAAACCATTAGAATTGGCAATTCACTATAGGATTGTCTTACTAAATCTGTTAATTCATAGCCATCAATATTTGGCATCATAATATCAACAATCATTAAATCAATACGATTCTTTTCAAATTTATCTAAAGCTTCTTGTCCATTACTAGCTAAGACTACAATATAGCCTTCGGCTTCTAGCAATGCTTTCATAAACAATCTTGTATTTTTATCATCATCAACTACTAGTATTGTAATCATGTTTTACCTCTTTTCATTATTTATAAGCATATCACAATTCATTTATATTAGCAAAATGAATTACAAAAAAATCAAGCGAGGGGAAACCGCTTGATTTTCATTTATAGACTATAATAGGGAGAGAGAGTTAATTTTATTGTCTATATTGTATTATTATATGTCTTTTCCTAAGACATTTATATCATAAAATATAAATGTTAACGGAATTTGAATTTCTGATGAACTTCATATGAAC
>JAJQGQ010000311.1 GCA_021200395.1 Erysipelotrichaceae bacterium | reverse complement strand
TTTTAGCTTTAGCTGTATTTTTATTAGATTATCGTGATAAAATGGCTAAGAATATTAAATTGATTAAAGATTATAAAAATGAAGTTAATCATTTAAATCAACAATTAGATGAAGTGAATGAAACATTAAAATCATTGGATGAACCTTTGTCAAAGATTTCTCATTTTGCTTCAAGATTTTCTAAAAAATCATCATAATAAGAAAAGTTTTTGTAACTTTTCTTATTTTCTTTTATCCTATTTTTTTAGATTGCAACTTCATTTGAAATGGGTTATAATGTTTTAGGTCTTGAAAGGATGTGATTGTATGAATATTCGAATAGATAATGAAACAAGTGAACCGTTATCGAAATTTTTATCATGCAAAAATATCTTGGAGGGATTATTATGGAAAAAATTGAAGAATTAGAGTTACAAATAAAAAAGCTTCTAGATGAGAATGAATATCATGAAATTAGAGAAATATTAGAGGATCTTAATGAGGCAGATATTGCAGAAATTATTGAAACAATAGATAATCGTAAAGATGTTGTTAGAATTTTTAGATTATTATCTAAAGATAGTGCTGCAGAAGTTTTTGCTCATATTCCTGTTGATTATGAACAGATGATTATTGAATCATTAACAGATCGTGAAACAAATAAAATCATGAGTGAAATGTATTCAGATGATGCAGCTGATATGCTGGAAGAAATGCCTGCTAATGTTGTTAAAAAGATCTTATCTTCATGTGATAAAGAAACAAGAGCTGATATTAATTCATTATTACAATATCCTGAGGATTCTGCAGGTAGTGTGATGACTGTAGAATTTGTTTCGCTTCGTGCATATATGCACGTCAGTGAAGCAATTGAACGTATTAGAAAAGTTGGTCAGGATAAAGAAACAATAAATACTTGTTATATAACAGATGCCAAAAAGCATTTGTTAGGG
The DNA here is from genome assembly GCA_021200395.1 of Erysipelotrichaceae bacterium. GTDB lineage: Bacteria > Bacillota_I > Bacilli_A > Erysipelotrichales > Coprobacillaceae > JAJQDJ01. The sequence goes on along the minus strand of JAJQGQ010000311.1, from coordinate 9,841 downwards.
GCTTTATCTTTACGTGAAATTATTTTGGCTGATGCTAATGATATTTTAAATGATATTATGGAAGATAATATCATTTCCGTACATACTTTAGAGGATCAAGAAGAAGTTGCTAGACAATTTCAAAAGTACGATTTTTATGCTATGCCTGTTGTAGATAACGAAAATAGATTAGTAGGAATTATTACTGTTGATGATGTAATGGATATCATGGAAGAAGAGGCAACTGAGGATATTGAAATGATGGCAGCTATTACACCTACAGATCAACCTTATATGAAAACTAGTGTACTTGATACTTATAAAAAACGTATTCCCTGGTTGTTATTGTTGATGTTATCAGCAACAATTACAGGTAAAATTATTACGGGATTTGAGGAAGCTTTAGCTGCTTATGTTGTTTTGACTGCATTTATTCCAATGTTGATGGATACTGGTGGTAATAGTGGATCGCAAGCTTCTGTATCAATTATTCGTGCATTATCTTTGGATGAATTAGAATTTTCTGATTTACCTAAGGTTATTTGGAAGGAATTCAGGGTATCTATTATGTGTGGTATTACATTAGCAATTTGTAATTTCTTTAAAATTTTGATTATTGATCAAACATCAGTGCAAGTGGCTGCTGTTGTATGTATATCATTATGTATTACAATAATTTGTGCGAAGATTGTTGGTTGTTCTTTACCGATGATTGCTAATAAAATAGGATTTGATCCTGCTGTTATGGCGAGTCCGTTCATTACAACGATAGTGGATGCCATATCTTTATTGGTTTATTTTAATGTAGCAACGACGCTACTTGGAATATAAAAAATGTTGTGATTGTTATGATTTGTGTTATAATAGGTAAGATTATGAATGAGGTGGAAGTATAATGTCGAAACAAGTATTTAACTTAGATTTTTTTGGAAAGAAATTTACTATTGAAACAGGAGAATTAGCGAAACAAGCCAATGGATCTGTCTTAGTAAGATATGATGACACAGTTATTTTATCAACTGTTTGTGCAGGAAAGGAACCTAAAGATGTTGATTTTTTTCCTTTAACTGTTACATATGAAGAAAAACTTTATTCTGTTGGGAAAATCCCAGGAGGTTTCTTAAAACGAGAAGGAAGACCAAGTGAGCATGGAACTTTAACAGCGCGTATGATTGATAGACCGATTAGACCTTTATTTGCTGATGGTTTTAGAAATGAAGTACAAGTTGTTAATACAGTTTTATCTGTAGATCAAAGTGCTTCACCAGAAATGGCAGCGATGCTTGGGGCATCACTAGCCTTATGTATTTCTGATATTCCTTTTAATGGTCCAATTGCAGGTGTGAATGTTGGTTTGATTGATGGTGAATTTACTATCAATGCAGGGCCAGAACTCATGGAAAAGAGTTTAATTAATCTTGAAGTGGCAGGAACTAAAGAAGCTATTAATATGGTTGAAGCTGATGCTAAAGAGGTTGATGAAGATACGATGTTAGATGCTTTAATGTTTGGCCATGAGGCTATTAAACAATTGATTGCTTTTGAAGAAGAAATTGTGGCAGCTTGTGGTAAAGAGAAAATTGAAGTACCATTATTTGAATTAGATAAAAATATTGTGGATGAAGTAACTGATTTAGCAAAAGAACGTATGATCAAGGCTGTATCTATTCCTGGTAAATTAGAGAGATATGGTGCTATTGATGATTTAAATGCTGAGATTGAAGCTATTTTTGAAGCAAGAGAATATGCAGATATTGAAGAACATGATTCAACCATTAAACAAGTGAAAATGGTTATGCATGATTTAGAAAAAGATGAAGTGAGAAGACTTATTACTGAGGATAAGATTAGACCTGATGGTAGAAAGATTGATGAAGTGAGACCATTGGATTCACAAGTTGATATTCTTCCTCGCGTTCATGGTTCAGCTTTATTTACACGTGGTGAAACACAAGTTTTATCAGTTTGTACTTTAGGTGCTCTTGGTGAACATCAAAAGATTGATGGTTTAGGATTAGAAGATCAAAAACGTTTTATGCATCATTATAATTTCCCTCCTTATTCAGTGGGAGAAACAGGACGTATGGGTTCTCCTGGTAGAAGAGAAATTGGCCATGGTGCTTTGGGTGAGAGAGCCTTGGCTCAAGTTATTCCAAGTGAGGATGAATTCCCTTATACGATACGTTTGGTTTCTGAAGTTTTAGAATCTAATGGTTCATCATCACAAGCTTCTATTTGTGCTTCATCTATGGCTTTAATGAGTGCTGGTGTACCGATTTCTAATCCAGTCTCTGGTGTGGCTATGGGTCTTGTTAAAAATGGTGATGATTATACTATTTTAACAGATATTCAAGGAATGGAAGATCATTTAGGTGATATGGACTTCAAAGTTGCTGGAACAAAGAATGGTATTTGTGCTTTACAGATGGATATCAAGATAGATGGTATTACTAAAGAAATATTAAAAGAAGCATTGGCTCAAGCAAAAATCGGTCGTGCTCAAATTATGGAAAATATGATGAGTGCTATTAGTGAACCACGTAAAGAATTGAGTCCTTATGCACCAAAAGTATATATGATGCATATTGATCCAGATCAAATAAAAGATGTTATTGGTAGTGGTGGTAAAACTATCAATGAAATCATTGAAAAATCTAATGATGTAAAAATTGATATTGATCAAGATGGTCGTGTTACAATTTATCATTATGATCAAGAAGCTATCAATACTGCAGCTAAGATGATTGAAAATATATGTCGTAAGGCTCAGGTTGGTGAAATCTATGATGGTAAGGTTGTACGTGTTGAAGACAAGTATGCGTTTGTAGAGCTATTTGAAGGTACGAATGGTTTCTTACATGTTGGTGATGTAGCTCATGAACGTATTAATAAAGTTTCAGATGTTTTGAAACTTGGAGATATTGTAAAAGTTAAGGTTATTAAAATAACTGATAAAGGTGTTAATGTATCGCGTAAGGCATTATTACCAAAACCTATTCGTCAAAAGGAAAATAAGCAATGATTATCTTAGCTTCTTCCTCACCTAGACGCAAAGAATTATTAGAAAATCATGGCATCGCATTTATTGTCGATGCCTCTTCTATTAATGAGGTTTTAGATGAAAATTTAGATATCGAAGAAAGACTTATGCATTTGGCTAAACAAAAAGCTTATCCTATTCATCAAAAATATCCGCATGATATAGTGATAGGAGCTGATACTATTGTTTATCATCATGATAAAATTATTGGTAAACCATTTAGTAAAAGTGATGCTCAAAGTATTCTTTTATCACTTTCAAATGATAAGCATCGTGTTTATAGTGCAGTTGCTATTTATTATGGTGATGATGTTGAATGCTTTATTGATTATACAGATGTTTATTTTAAAGATATTGAATCTGATATTGAAACTTATTTACAAAGTGATGAATGGATGGATAAAGCAGGGGCTTATGCTATTCAAGGTAAAGCAAATATATTTGTTGATCATATTGTAGGAGACAAGGAAACAGTGATTGGACTACCTACTTATAAAGTGATTCAATCACTTAAAAATCATGGAGGTTTATAATGGTTGAAGAATTAATACAAAATGGTGATTATCAGGAAGCATTGTCATATTTAACAGATTTCAATGATGAACAAACACGTTATTTAAGACTTGTATGTTTAGTGGGGTTACAAGAATATCAATTAGCTAAAGAAGAAGGGTTATATGCAAAAGCACATGCTCAAGATACTTATTATGATGTTGTATCAATGTATATAACAGCACTTAAAGAATTGCAGGAATATGAAGAAGCAATAGATATATTGATTGAAGAACTATCTATGCCTTATATCCCACAGGAATATGAAAATGTATTTAATGCTGCTTATGATCAGATTCTTTTAGATAAACAAGAAGCACGTTATGAAGTTGAAAGTAAGAACCAAATTTTTTCAATTGAAGAAATTGAACAATTACTTAAAAATAAAGATTGTAATGAAGAGCTTATCTATATGGCTTTAGATCAATTACAACAATTGAATATTCGTCTTATTATTCCTACAGTTAGAGATTATTTAATAAATCCTAAACGCGATTTTTTTGCTAAAACATTATTATTAGAAATACTTATTGATCAACAAGTTGATGATGAATTTGAAGTAGAAAAATTTGGTGAATATTATGATTTAAATCCGATATATCAGCCATTAGTTTTGGAACAAGATGCTTATTTGGGGATAGGATCATATTTGGAAAAAAATATTGAAGATGAGAATCCATCGTTATATCATCAATGTTTGGATTATTTAGAATATTATCTTTATTCTATTTATCCTCATCAAATATATGATGATGATTATCGTGTTGTTGCCGCTACTATTCATTATTATGTAGCTACTTTACAATCTATCGATATTGATGATGAAGATATTGAAATTATGTATTATTGCACGATGGATGAAATTGAACAGATGAAATTAAAATTTAATCGAATTGAAGTTCTATAAATGCACTTATGTGCATTTTTATTGTGTTTATGTGTTGTTTCTTTGACAAAGTAGAAAAAATGTGATATATATAATTCACTACTAAGCTAGTAAATGATTCATATAAGTTCTACGTGCAAATTTTAGCACTCTTGCATTTAGAGTGTTAAAAATTGTTGCATTATTTATATGTTTCATGTATAATAAGCATGTTAAAAATGGAGGACGTTTAAATGGAAACAGTTTGTAACAAACTAGAAAATTGCCAAGTTGAAATTGTTGCAACTTATGAAGGTGATGAATGGAAGAATGCACAGAAGAAAGCATTGAACAAATTAGCAAAACAAGTTAAAATTGATGGTTTTAGAGAAGGTCATGCACCTGCTAGAATGGTTAAGGCTAGAATAGGATCTGCTAGAATCTTAGAAGATGCTGTAGATGTTATTTTGAAAGATTGTTATGATGATATTTTTACTAAAAATGACATTGCACCTGTTGGACAGCCACAGGCTAATGTAGAAGAAATGAGCGAAGAAGTATTAAAACTTAAATTTACTGCTACTGTTGCTCCTGATGTTAATCTTGGACAATATAAAGGTTTAGATGTTGTTAAAGAAGTTGCAGAAGTAAGTGATGAAGAAATTGATGACGAATTAAAGAATTATCAACAACAATTTGCCGAATTATTGATTAAAGAAGAAGGCACAGTTGAAGATGGTGATAGTGTCGTTATTGATTATGAAGGCTTCAAAGATGGTGTTCCTTTTGATGGTGGGCAAGCTGAAAACTATACACTTGAAATTGGTTCAGGTTCATTTATACCAGGTTTTGAAGATCAAATTATTGGTATGAGTGTTGATGAAGAAAAAGATTTAAATTTAACTTTCCCTGAAGATTATGCAGCTACTGATTTGGCTGGTCAGGAAGTTGTTTTTAAAGTAAAAGTTCATGAAATTAAAACAAAAGTATTACCTGAAATTGACGATGAATTAGCTAAAGATATTAATCATGAGGGTGTTGAAACTTTAGAAGACTTAAAGTCATATATAACAGAACAAATTAAGAATCGTAAACAAAATGAAATGGATCAAAAATTCTATTCTGATATACGCGATGCTTTAATAGAAGCTACACCAATTGATGTTCCAGCTGTTATGGTTGACAATCAGTTAGATTCTATGATGAGAGAAATTGAACAAAGTTTTTCTCAGCAAGGTATGACACTAGATATGTATGCTCAATTTACTGGTAAGACACAAGATGATTTAAGAGAAGATATGAGAGAAGAAGCTGAAAAGCGTGTTAAATATAATCTTATTGTAGATGAAGTTGTTAAAGCTGAAAATATTGTAGTTAGCGATGAAGATGTTGATAAATATTTCAATGATATTGCACAATATTATGATAGCAGTGCTGATGAAATGAAGAAGATATTTGCTAATAATATGGATGCAGTTAAAGCGGATATTGCAGCTACAAAAGCTTCAGAAATTATCGAAAATAGTATTGGTGATAATGCTGAATAGTGTTATTAAAAATAGGATGTTGAAACAATTTCATCTTTGTAGAGGAGGTAAGTGATTATGGAAGAAGTAGATATTGTCGTAGATTTACCTGTCATTTGTACAAGAGGAGTAATTGTTTTTCCTGAACATGAGATTTCTTTAGATGTGGGAAGAGGTTTCAATCTTAAAGCTATAACAAAAAGTATTAATGAATTTGATGAAAATATTGTTATGGTATCACAAATGAATCCTACGGATGAACAAATTGATTATGATCATATTTATAAATATGGTACATTATGTAAGATTAAAAGACGCATTAAGAGAGATAATCATGGAACAATTAAGTTAACTGTTGAAGGACAAAAACGTGTGCAAATTTTAAATATTGTTGAAAGTGATGATTGTCGATACGCTAAAACAAAATATTTAGAAGATATTTATGGTGATAAAAATGAAGAAATTGCATTAGTTCGTAAGATTACGGATAGTTTGAAAAATATGGGACGTAATTTACAAATGTTCCCACGTGAAGTTTTTACAAATATATCACAAAGTAGAAATATGAGTGCTGGTGCTTTAGCTGATACAATTGCCCATTATATCAATGTAGAAATTCCTACTAAGCAAAAAATATTAGAGGAATGTGATGTTAATAAACGTCTTCTTTTGGTATTAGCAAGTATGGAAGAAGAAAAAGTTATTAATGAATTAGAAGAAAAAATTAATTCAAAAGTTAAGGAAAGCATTGATGAAAACCAAAAAGAATATTATCTTAGAGAAAAATTGCGCGCTATTAAAGAAGAATTAGGTGATACACCTAATAAGGAAGATGATACTGACTACATACGTCAGCAAATTGAAAGCAAACCTTATCCACAACATGTTAAAGATAAACTTAATGAAGAATTGAAACGTTATGATATGATGCCTGCTGCATCTAGTGAGGCTAATGTTGTAAGAACTTATATTGATTGGATGATGAGTATTCCTTGGTATGAGGAAACTGAAGATAATCAAGATATAAGTGAAGTAGAAAGAATTTTGGAAGAAGATCATTATGGTCTTGAAAAGCCTAAAGAAAGAATTGTTGAGCATTTAGCTGTTAAACAAATGACTCAGTCTTTGAATGCTCCAATTATTTGTTTGGTTGGCCCTCCAGGAACTGGTAAAACTTCTATTTCAAAATCTATTGCAAGAGCTTTAGGTAGAAAGTTTGTAAAAGCATCATTAGGTGGTGTTCGTGATGAAGCTGAAATTAGAGGTTTCCGTAGAACATATTTAGGATCTATGCCTGGACGTATTATTCAAGGTATGAAAAAGGCTGGTGTTGTCAATCCTGTCTTCTTATTAGATGAAATCGATAAGATGGCTAGTGATTATAAAGGTGATCCTGCAAGTGCTATGCTTGAAGTATTAGATCCAGAACAAAATTCTTTGTTCTCAGATAATTATATTGAAGAACCGTATGATTTATCTAAAGTTTTGTTTATAGCTACTGCTAATGATTTGAGTGGTATTCCTGAACCATTAAGAGATCGTCTTGAAATTATTGAACTTTCTTCTTATACAGAACAGGAAAAATTGGAAATTGGTAAACGTCATTTACTCAAAAAACAATTAGAATTACATGGCTTGAATGCTGAGCAGTTACAATTTAGTGATGATGCTTTAATGTATATTGTAAGACATTATACAAGAGAAGCAGGTGTGCGTCAGTTAGAAAGATTGATTGCTCAAGTATGTCGTAAAGCTGTATTAAAAATATTGAAAAATAAAGATTTACAATTATTGATTGAGGTATCTGATTTAGAGGAATATCTTGGTAAAGCACCATATGATCATACAAAGAAATTAGATAAACCACAAGTTGGTGTTGTTACTGGTATGGCTTATACCCAATATGGTGGTGATATTCTTCCAATTGAAGTCAATCATTTTGATGGCTCTGGACAATTTATTATCACTGGTCAATTGGGTGATGTGATGAAGGAATCAGCATCTATTGCTTTGGATTATATGAAAGCTAATCGTAAAAAATATGGTTTAGAAAATATTGCTTTTGATAAAGAAGATATTCATATCCATGTGCCAGAAGGGGCTGTAAAGAAAGATGGCCCTAGTGCAGGTGTGACGCTTACAACAGCTCTTTTATCCGCCTTTAGTAATCGTCCTGTTAGAGATGATGTAGCTATGACTGGTGAAATTACATTACGTGGTGAAGTTTTACCTATTGGTGGTTTGAAAGAAAAGTCTATATCTGCTCATCGTAGTGGTATTAAAACGATTATCATTCCAAAAGATAACGAAAAGGATATTGATGAAATCCCAGAATCTGTACAAAAAGATTTGAATATTGTATTAGCTGATCATATCGATATAGTTTTAGAAAATGCATTAGTAAAATAAGGATAGTGATAACTATCCTTTTTTAGGAGGTAAAAATGTATAAAGTCAATAAATCGCAATATGTTTTATCAGCAGCTTGGAAATCGCAATGGCCAGTTCATGATTTGCCTGAAATTTGCCTTGCTGGTCGCAGTAATGTTGGTAAATCTTCTTTGATTAATACGATTTGTCATCATAATGGTTTGGCTAAGGTTTCTGGAACTCCTGGTAAGACAAGAACACTTAATTTCTTTAATATTAATGATGAAATATGTCTTGTTGATGTTCCTGGCTATGGCTATGCCAAAGTAAACGATAAAATTAAAGAAAGCTTTGGGGAAATGATTGATACATATTTAAGACAAAGATCAAATTTAAAAGGTCTTATTTTAATAGTTGATTATCGTCATAAACCAACACACGATGATATACAAATGTATGATTATGCGAAATATTATGAAATACCCGTAATTGTTGTTGCAACTAAAGAGGATAAACTTAAACGAAATGATTTAAAAAAGAATGAAAAATTGATTAAGCAAACTTTAAATTTTGATAATCATGATATGTTTATACCATTTTCAGCCTTAAAAAAAATAGGTGTTGATGATTTATGGGAGGCTATATTAAAGCTAGTTGATTAAGAAGGAGTGATTCCTTCTTTTTTTCATAAAGTCTTTTTTTATACATATAATATATCGGGAGGTATGTTGATGCAAAAACTTTATTTGAATAAATTAGTAGATTTAAATCATCAATTAAAAGAACTTATTTCCATATCTGTAGATGAATCTATTCATTATCAAATGGAAAATGATGGTATGCGTGCTTTAGGAGCTATTATGATTAATGGTGAATATAGGAATGATCATGATAAGTATCAGTTTCATGAATCTATTGATTTAGATATTATAGCTCCATATGATAAAATAATTGATAAGCGTGAATTTCACGTGAAAGTTGAAGATTTTGATTATACTTTTAATGATGGAAATCTATCACTTGTTATTCAAGCTTGTATTTATGGTGTTAAGGATGATGAGGATCGTTTAATTGAAGCAACACAGGATGATAGTGATGATGAGGTTGTTAAAGAAATAGAAAATATTATGCAAAATAAAGAAGTTTTATCTAAAAACATTGACATAAAAAATGATTATCAAAAAGAAGATATAAAAGTGTTTGAAGATGATGATTTAGATGAAGATGATTTAGGCACCTATTATTTATATGTTATAGGTGATGGTGATAATTATCAAAATATTGCTCAACGTTATCATATAAACGAAGAGCTACTCAAAAAATACAATCATAATCATAATCTTTCTGTTGGCAGTATTATTATTATTCCATATGTTGTATGAAAGATTTAATTGATCAATATTATAAAATTGATGTTATTGGTATAATTAAAATTTCAGCAAATGTTTTTAAAATAAAGTCATATCATCAATTCTATGTTGCAAAAATTGTTCACAATCATCAATTAGA
>JAJQGQ010000207.1 GCA_021200395.1 Erysipelotrichaceae bacterium | reverse complement strand
CCTATATATGATATAATGTTTTTTAGTAAGTACTAAAAAACATTATCATTTTCATTTGTTTCACTTTATTTTTTGTTTATATTTCGGTATAATTTAGATATAAATGCGGAGGTAATTGAAATGAAAAAAAGACCTATAGTTTTATGTATTATGGATGGTTACGGATTAACTGATAGAGTTGATGGCAACGCAGTTTATTTAGCCAATACACCTAATTTAGATGATTTAATGGAATTATATCCTACTACTCAATTAAATGCGAGTGGAGAACCAGTAGGACTTCCTGATGGACAAATGGGAAACAGTGAAGTAGGACATATGAATATTGGTGCAGGACGTGTTGTTTATCAATCTTTAACATTAATCAATAAAGCTGTTAAAGATGGCACATTCTATACAAATGAATCATTCTTAAAAGCAATTAACCATGCTAAAGAAAATAATTCTAAATTACATATTTGGGGATTATTATCAAATGGTGGTGTGCATTCATCTAATGAACATATTTATGCTTTATTAAAATTAGCAAAAGATCAAGGATTAGAAAAAGTATATGTTCATGCATTCTTAGACGGACGTGATGTTGCCCCTGATAGTGGTGCTGATTTTGTTCAAGAATTAGTTGACAAAATGGCAGAAATTGGTGTTGGTGAAGTTGGTTCTATTTCTGGTAGATATTATGCTATGGATAGAGATAAGAGAATGGATCGTGTAGAATTAGCTTATAATGCATTAGTTGGCAAGAGTGGAGAAACATTTAGTGACCCAGTTCAATATGTTAAAGATTCTTATGCTAAAGAAGTATATGATGAATTCGTTATCCCTGGATATAATCCAGATGTTAATGGTGCTGTTGAAGATAACGATGCCATTATCTTTGCTAACTTTAGACCTGATAGAGCTATCCAAATGTCTAATGTATTTACTGCTGATGTATATGATTTCAAACCAGCTGATAAACCACAAAATATCTTCTTTGTATGTATGATGCGTTATGCAGATACAGTTAATGGTGAAATTGCATTCCATTCATTAGATTTATCTAATACTTTAGGAGATTATTTATCAGAAAAAGGATTAAAACAATTAAGAATTGCAGAAACTGAAAAATATGCCCATGTAACTTTCTTTATGGATGGTGGTGTTGATAAGCAAATCGAAGGTGCAACTCGTGTATTAATTAATTCACCAAAGGTAGCTACTTATGACTTACAACCAGAAATGAGTGCATATGAGGTTAAGGATGCATTAATTGCTGAATTAGATAAAGATGAATATGATGTTGTTATTGTCAACTTTGCTAACTGTGATATGGTTGGACATACTGGTATTATTCCTGCAGCTATTAAAGCAGTTTCAGTTGTTGATGAATGTGTTGGAGAAGTATATCAAAAAGTTCTTGAATTAGGTGGAACTATGTTGATTACAGCTGATCATGGTAATAGTGAAAAATTGTTAGATGAGGATGGTAATCCATTCACAGCTCATACAACAAATCCAGTACCTTTAATTGTAACAAATACTCATGTACAATTAAAAGAAGGTGGCAAACTTGGTGATTTAGCACCTACAATCTTACAATTATTAGGTTTACCAATTCCTAAAGAAATGACTGGCGAAAGCTTATTAAAATAATATTGTAAAGAACACAAAAGATGTAGCAACTTAAAGCTACATCTTTTTATATATCAGTATAATATGGTTGAGTTTGCAAATATTTGATTGTATTTATCATATCATCAATATCAAATGAGTTTAATGAATATTCAATATTCTTATTGTATAGTGGATATGCATATCTAAATTCATACCATCGATTTATTTTTTTTAGTTCTGCTTTGATATCTGAAGTATTGATGTAGTTGATAAAACCATCTTCGCTAATACTGTCTTTATTATTTTGTTCAAAATAATTCATTAACATATCAATAATATAACGATTGTATGAATTATCATCTCCAATAGTTATACCTAAATTATCAATAACTGGTGTAAATAATGGTTGCTTGATCTTTTGATCAACAAATTGTTGTAAAAACTCAAATACTTTTTTATAATCATCAGAATTATAAACTCTTACTGTTACAGCATCAGTAGAAGTTTTATCAGTTCGCATCTTGAATACACAAACAATATCATTGATAATAATAAATTTTGTGAATTGACGAAGGAATTCATCTTTCATACTATCTTCAATTGAAAAATAATATTTGATATAAACCTTGTTAAGATCTCTCGTAAGTCGATACTTGAATGTGCAAAACTCACGGCCATAATCAATGCGACATTCGAATAATCTTTGCTGGTATACATCATGATTAATAAATTCTTTTTCTAATGTTTTTTCGATGTCAAAGTAACTGAATTCTTCATTGGTTAGTTTTGCTAAATGAATGAATTTAGTATAAAGTGGTATTTCAATATCATAAAAATCATCATTTTGTTGTTTTAGTACATTGTACTCGTTATATAGTTCTTCAATGGTCATATAACATTCTCCTTTCTAATTGCAAATATTATATCATGAATAATTTCATTATGCAACTAATAATTGCAATAAGTAAGTTTTCACTTTGATAATATTTGATTTAATAGTGTTGTTATAAGAGTATGGTGAACATTTGTTTTGACGTTTGACTTTGTTTGATCAATAATAATGATGGTGATGTCATGAAATATACAGTAGAAATAACAGAAACTTTAACACAAACAGTGGAAGTTGAGGCTTCTAATAAAGATGAAGCAATTACAAAAGTAAAAGATGATTATTACAAAGAAATAATCATCTTGAATCCAGAAGAATGTAATGTAAATGTAGATTTTAAAGGTATCCTTTAGTTAAAAACTAAAGGATATTTTTATATATTCTAACATGTTTTTGGTTGATAATCTATGTTTAAGGAGGAAAAAATAAAATGATCATTTTAAGAAAAATCAAGTTTAATACTGTATTAGAAGAATGGTTTCAAATGCAAAAAGGCAATGTAAAAGAATCAACATATGCTACTTATTATCATCATATGAATAAGCATATTAAACCTTATTTTAAAGATATGTATATTTCAAAACTAAAACATATACATATTCAACAATTTATCAATGATATGCTTAATCATGGAAGATTGGATCATCAAGGTGGATTATCGGTTAAAACAGTTAAAGAATTAGTTAATGTTATTAAATTATGTTTAAAATATGCAATCAAAAATCATTATATTGATTCTTTTGATTTAGAATTTCATTTTCCTACCAACAATAGGAAAACACAATTAATCAGCGATTATGATTGTCAAAAACTCATATTGTATCTTAAAAAAAGTCATGATATGAGATGTATTGGAATATTGCTAATTCTATGTAGTGGCATAAGAATTGGTGAACTTTGTGCATTAAAGAATAATGATTTTGATTTAATAAAAAAAGAAGTATTAATTAGTAAAACATTACAAAGAATTCAAAATGTTGAATCTCATAAAACTAAAATCATTATTAACACTACTAAAACCCAACGTTCTTCACGAGTTATCCCTATTCCTGATTCATTAGTTCCTTATTTAAATATCGAATTAAATGAGAATTATTTTCTTACTCAATCCTCAAAGTATGTTGAGCCTAGAACATTGCGATATTTTTTTAAAAGAATACTAGAAGAATTAGAAATACCTTATGTTACTATTCATTCGTTAAGACATTATTTTGCTAGTAAATGTATTGAACTAGGCTTTGATTATAATTGCTTGAGTGAAATATTAGGGCATGCCTCAGTTTCTACAACAATGAATTTATATGTTCATACAAAAGATGAACATAAAAAAGCTTGTATGAATAAGATACGAATTTAGCTTTTTTCTTTTAGTTTTTAACTAAAAGAAAGGAGCAACAATGAAACCTTTTGTCAAATGGGCAGGTGGTAAAACACAATTATTACAACATATAGAAAAAAGATTACCTGATCAATTTAATCATTATTATGAACCTTTTGTTGGAGGTGGAGCTGTATTATTTCATTTCGGATTCGATGAAGCAACTATTGGTGATATCAATGAAGAACTCATATATACATATGAATGCATACGAGATTATCCACATGAATTAATAAGTCAAATACAACAATTAGATCTACAACATGAACTCAATCCTAAAGAATACTATTATCAAATAAGAGACGCTTATAATGCTAAAATATCAAATAACATTAAAGATATAGATTTAACAGCTATGTTTATTTATTTGAACAAACATTGTTTTAACGGATTGTATAGAGTTAATTCAAAGGGAATGTTTAATGTTCCGTTTAATCAGAAAAAGTCAGGAAAATCATTTGGCAAATCAAATATTTTAGAAATATCAGAATATCTTAAGAATATAGATATTAAATGTATGGATTTTGAAATATTATGTCAAAATGCCCAAAAAGGTGATTTTGTGTTTTTTGATAGTCCCTATGCACCATTAAATCCAACTTCTTTTGAATCTTATACAAAAGAAGGTTTTTCATTAGAAGATCATCAACGTTTAGCGTCTTTGTTTAAGACATTAACTGATAAAGGCGTTTATTGTATGTTGACAAACCATAATACAGAATTGATAAGAGAATTATATCAGGATTATTATGTAGAGGTTGTACAAGTGAAGAGGTTTATCAACAGTGATGCAACAAATAGAAAAGGTGAAGAAGTGATTATTACCAATTATATGAATTATAATGATATCAAACTTATCAATGATGATGCTTTTAATGTATTACCAACTATTGATGATGATAGTATTGATATGATTTTTGTTGATCCACCTTATTTTTTATCGAATGGTGGTATTTCTTGTAGTGGTGGTAAACAAGTATCAGTAGATAAGGGTGATTGGGATAAGAGTTATAGTTTTGAAGAAAAGGTTGAATTTAATAGAAAATGGTTATTGGAAGCTAAGCGTATTTTAAAAGATACAGGAACAATTTGGATATCTGGTACTTATCATAATATTTATATGATTGGATATTTGTTAGAAGAATTGGATTTTAAAATATTGAATAATGTTACATGGATGAAAACCAACCCGCCACCTAATTTAGCTTGCCGCTGTTTTACGCATTCTACAGAAACAATTCTTTGGGCTAAGAAAAACAATAAAGCAAAACATACATATAACTATAAACTTATGAAAGAACTCAATAATAATAAACAAATGAAAGATGTTATAACTGGTTCATTAACACCAAAAAGGGAAAAACAATTCGGCAAACATCCAACGCAAAAACCAGAATATTTATTAGAAAGAATCATTCTTGCTTCAACTTCTCCAGGTGATGTCGTATGTGACTTTATGGCAGGTAGTTTTACGACTGGTGTTGTGTGTAAGAAATTACTAAGAAGATTTATAGGTGTTGAAAAAGAAAAAGAATACTATGAAATTGGTTTAAAGAGAATTCATGAGGTAACATTATGAGTAGAGATTTTAATCAATGGTTAGCTACATTTAGGAGTTCAATAGCTGATTATAGTTATTATGTAGATTTCGATAAAGTCTATGAAAGTGTTGATCATATCAAAATTGAACTTAATATTATGAATTCTTTGATTGGATCACAAAACTTTGATGAAGATTTTAAGAATATTATAATCAAATATCCATCAGTAAAAACATGTATACCTATACTTATTGCAGTGAGACAAAAAGAATTGGAAATTCAGACTTCTTCAGGATATCGTATATATCAATTTAAAACTAATAATAATGAGATTGATCAATATTTAGAATTTATGGAACATATTGGATTAAAAAATATGATATCACATCATATTATCAACAATTTAGTAGATTATGTATTAGGTATTGAAGTAGGATTAGATTCTAATGCTAGAAAGAATCGGGGCGGTCATTTGATGGAGGATCTTCTTGAAAGTTATATTCAAAGATTAAATGTAGAATATTACAAAGAAATGACAACTAATGAAATAGAAAAGAAATGGCATATAGATTTATCATTATTAACAAATCGGAATGATGTAACAAAGAGGTTTGATTTTGTCATTCATACTTCAAGTCAAATATATGTGTTTGAAACAAACTTTTATAAATCTGGAGGCAGTAAACTTAATGAAACAGCTAGAAGTTTTAAGATGATTGCTGAGGAAGTTAGTAAAATAGACGATGTAACATTTATATGGATAACGGATGGAATAGGATGGAAAACTGCTAGGAAGAACTTAAAAGAAACATTTGATATATTAGATACACTTTATAATATCAATGATTTAGAAAATAATATATTAAAAGATATTATAAAATAATAAATACCCCAACTATTTGTTAGGGTATTTTATATGTTTATAATTTTCAACCTAAAGCTAATTCTCTAGAATGAACAAAACGTTTGTAGATACCTTTTTGTTATATCAACTCTTCATGTTTGTCACATTGAACTGTTTTAACTTTATCTACAACAATAATTTGATTGGCATGTCTGACAGTCTTTAAACGATGGGCAATCATATTATCGTTTTTTCTTTGGTTAAATCTTCTATTGTATTCATTAGTTCTTTTATGTTTTCAGGATCAACATTGGCAGTTGCTTTTTATAATTGTCAATATGGAATTTATTCTTGCTTTTTTTGTTATTATCATAGTATAATCAAGTTAGCGATAGCTAACTTAAAAGGAGGATTAATATTATGAATAAGCAAATAAACTCAACACAATCTAGTATACGTCTAGGAACTCATGGAGAAAATTATGGAACATGGATGTCGTTTCCTGTGTTTTATATGATGGGAGGTATTACGCTTGTAGCGTTAATTTTTTGTATTTTATCGTTCACTGTTTTTCATATAACTGTATTAGGAATCATCTTGATTATTGTCTTAATAGCATTATTAGCTTTTGTCGGTTGGATGGAATGGATACGCAGACAATATGCTTTTGGTGGTGGAGGAATGATGGAGAAGGGACATCAGACGATACTTTCGCTTTTAGATTATGATGGAAATGGAACATTATTAGAAGTTGGTTGTGGTTCAGGACCACTAAGTATACGTGCGGCATTGACGTGGCCACAGACAAAAGTGATTGGAATAGATTATTGGGGTAAAATGTGGGATTATAGTAAGGCTTTGTGCGAGAAGAATGCAGCTTCTGAAGGTGTTGCTTCACAATGTACCTTTCAAAAAGGAGATGCGAATAAACTAGATTTTGCGGATGAAACTTTCGATGTCCTCATAAGCAATTATGTTTATCACAATATCATGGGATCAGATGTACATGAATTGATTATGGAGAGTTTGCGTGTTTTAAAAAAGGGTGGAGTATTTGCGATAAATGATTCCATGAAACCTAATATTTATGGCGATATGGAGGCATTTGCCCAAAAGTTGCGTGATATGGGTTATCAGGAAGTACAATTGATTAATATGTCAGAACTTGTATTTGGATCAGAGAGTCGTGCAGCATTAATGATGCTCGGGAATTCGCGTATGTTAATTGGGAGAAAGTAGTCAAAGGAATAACTACATATGAGGCTTATATTTGAAATTGTTATATATTGTCTTATGTATATGATATTAATAAAGATAGTTAAGAAAGATAATCCAGTAAACTGTTTATTCTTTTATCCAAAACAAGTGAAAGATAAAATGTATGAATTGGGGTTAGCAGATGAGGAAAATATTAATAAAAGTGAAAAAGTATTTTATACATGGTTTTTGTAATATTAATATTATTACTTTTTGTATTTATTATTATAGTGAATAAAAGACAAGATTTTAAAACAGCATTTATGGAGTTATATCTGATATTAGTAATAGGTAATTGGTTTGATGGAATTGTGATTGATAAATTCTGGGTAAGTCAAAAGTCATGGATTATTCCTGAAACAATTGGTATTCCTCATATAAAATCGTGGAGCAGAATATTAATTGGTAGGGCAATTGGTACGATTGCATATATTCCTATTGCAGCTCTTATATCGTTCATCTTTGTGCATATATCTATTGTTTTATAGTAAATCCCCTAATAGCAGTTAGGGGATTTAAACGTTTCTAAAATTTTTATCGTATTCTTTCATTTCTTCTAATGTATAAATTTTTTCATCATAATGTTGAGTAGGATCAGCACCATTACATATGAGTCTTGATCCACATTGAATACATTCTTCTAAATATATAGGTTTATATTGCTTGGTTATTTCTAAATCATGGTAAGTTAAATGATAAGATATTTCTTTACCTTGATATTGTAATTTAGACTTATAAGCTAATTCACTTTGTCTATCTTTAGAAGGTATATAATACATCTTGTTGTCTTTCATAAAATAAGTACCAGTTTCGATAAACGCAAATGTGATATCATTTTTTCTAGCTTGCTTATATAAATCTAATACCCACTCATAGTGACAAGGACGAGATCCTTCGTAATTTTCTCCACCAACAATAATTTGTTCTAGTGGTGAGTTATCCATATATTTCGATATATCAATAGGACCAAATAATGGTGCACACATGATACCTTTGTGTTTAGCAGGTATATCATAAAGTATAGGTATGCGTTCATCTGCTCTTTGCTGGTTTTCACAAGTGACATTAAGTATGACATTATCATAGCCATCATACCAATCTTTTGGTAGACATTGTTTGATACGTTGAGCTCTTTTTGTCAGCAAGTAGAATTTAACATCACTACGCTCTTTGATAATTTTCCAGGCTTCTTCACGCCATTCATCTGCTTCTTCTAAAAAGAAATCTGAAGTCATACAAACTCTTATTAATTCATCACTTTGTATTTTATATAAACCATGTTTATTTTTTGATAAAGGATAATAAAAATTATTTGTTTTATATATTATAGAACCATCCTTATCATTTCTCTTATCCAAGGTATACATATAACAATTCTGACACCCTTCACTAATCTTATAACAGCCATGCCATGGATTCCAAATATCATGCATTATAATACTTCTTCATGAATTAAAGCTTTCATGATACCTTCATCCTCTATATTAGCTGTAACATAAGTGGCTTTTTCCTTTAAAGCTTCTACCGCATTTCCCATCGCTATCTTATGTCCAGCTTCTCTAAACATCGCTTGATCATTATAACCATCTCCAAAAGCATAAGAATCAGTAATATCAATATCAAAATACTCTAATAAATATTTAATAGCACTACCTTTATCAAAACTCATAGTTGAACAATCGGTAGAACCATGACCACCATGATCATTAATAACCAATGTATCTTTAAAAGTCTCAATCAAAGCATCTCTTTGCTTAAGAGATGTATATAATAAATCAAAAGTATAGAATGGATGATTTAAAGAATCATCACCAATATGTTCATGACCATATTCTTTAATTAATATTTCTTTTTGTTCTTCACTTGTATGAAATAAATATGACTTATCATCTGATACCAACATTGCACCAGCATCTAATTCATCAATCTTATCTAAATAATATTCTAATTCATCACTTGTAAACATTTCACCATGTAACTTTTCATTATGATATAGAATATATCTGCCATTACAACAAACATAACCACTCACTAAATCACCAAATAATTTAGATGCATAAAATGGAGCTCTACCTGAACAAATAAATGTTAAATAGCCTTTATCTTTTAATAATTTTAATGCTTGTATATTACTTTTAGGTACTTTTTTATTAATAGCCAACGTACCATCAATATCAAAAAAGAATATCTTCATACTATTTCCTCACTTTCTTAATTATTTTAACATTCTTTTAACAATTATGATATAATTAAATAACTTAAGGGAGACAATTATGATTTCAATCATTTATAAAACATTATTTTATTTAGGTATTATATTTTTAACTTATATACTAAAACAAATTCATCTACTTAAAAAAGAATATGTCTATCCATTAGAAAAGATTATTGTTAATTTAACATTACCATGTGTTTTTTTATCTAGTGCTATTGGTATAGAAATGTCATATATGCTTATTATTTGTATGCTTATAGGATTTTTTGTGAATATCTTTACCATGATATTGAGTTATCTATTAACTTATAAAGAATCGAAACTAGAGCGTGGTACTTATATGATCGCATGTTCAGGTTATGATGTTGGTAATTTTGTATTACCATATGTTAAAGCTTGTTTTGATAATACTGGAGTTATATATTTAACTTCCTTTAATATTGCCAATACGATGATGTCTATGGGTTTGACTTATGCGATAGCTTCTTCAATCGTTTATAAAGAATCACATTTTGATATTATCGGTTTTATAAAGAAATTATTGTCATCAGTTTGTTTTGATGTATATATCTTTATATTTTTGATGGCTTGTTTTCATATAAGTTTACCTTATATGCTTGTGAATATAACAGGAACTATTGGTTCTATCAATACCTATTTAGTCATGATAATGTTTGGTTTAAAATTAGAGATTGATTTAACAGATAATAAAATGTTTTCTATTATAGCTTTAAGACTGCTTTGTGCTTTTTTGTTATCTTTTATCACTATATTCTTACCAATTGCCACAATTGCTAAAAAAGTCTTTATATTAACATATTTTGGCCCATTGGTATCAGTATCTTCTATATATGCTAGAAAACTTGGCTATGATGGAAGTATGGTTGCTAATGCTAATTCTTTAAGTATTATTTTATCAATGATTATTATGACAATTCTCATTTTAATATTTTAAAGTTTATTCGTTCTATTGACAATTCTGTGATATAATAATACAGGGTGGTCATAATGAAATTTGATAAAGCATTTTATACAAGACATGAATTATTAGAAATGGGTTATAGTAATTATAGAATTGGT